>JAYVXN010000089.1:0-8174 GCA_043785085.1 Bdellovibrionales bacterium
CTTCGGTTAGCGCCTCTGGCTAGCCGCGCGTCGGCCCGCCTCGATATAAACGATTCTTATGCGAAATCGACCCAAAGCAGGTTTCGCGCCAGGCTCTAAATAGCGACGAAAGTCGGCCACCCAGATCAGCAGAACGAGCCACACGCGCGGAACGTGAAACAGTAAATCAAGTGTACGCGCCAACGTCAAACCGCACCCACGCCCGCCACGTCCGCTCCCGCACCCGCGCCAAAAATCAAGGCGCAGTATGCACCTGACTCTGCGCTAGCAGCTTGATGTCGGACTGGCGCTGATAAGCCATAGCCACAAGCTCTGCCACATTTTCAGCTTTGATCTCTTTGATTTTCGGAATTTCCGCAAGAAGAATTTCATCGCGGCTTGGTCCCGAAAATTCTTTGGCTAATTGCAACGCTTCGCTGACCTCAAACTCTTGCAGCTTCGGAATCAACGCCATAGCGACTTCATAACCCTTGGCATAAGAGGCATGAATAATTTTGAGCAGGCCTTCGGCATAGAGTTTTTCAAGCTTTGGAATCACCGACAGGATCCAAACATCTTTTTCAGCTCCGGTGAGCAGCTCGGCGATCGCGGCGATTTGCGTGGTCAGAATCGCTTTGATCTTTGGCAATAGAATCTGCGAAATTTGCAAAGCACCTTGGCTCGACGTCTTCATCAAAACCTGTAAATCCTCCGGCGAGGTCTCGCCAAGCGCAGGAATCGCAGAAATAATCCATTCGTCGCGATTGCTGCCAGCCAGTTTCATGGCAATCGTAATGATTCCAGAAACATTCAGATCGACGAGGGAGGGTCGCGCCAGCTTCACCACATTGAATTGCCCAACATGTGCGGCATCCATTAATTGAATCACCTGATCAATATTAAGAGCGCCCACTTTCGGAATCAAAATATAGAGAACATCATCTTTAGCCGCGTCTTCAATGAGACCCGCGATTTCAATCACGCTGTCGTAGCGGATGCCGTCGATATTGGGCGCCGCCAATTTGGCGATTTCTCCTCGGCGATGCAAAGTCGCACGAAGAAAAGTTTTAATCTCACTCGGTTGGATCGTCTTATAGAGAGGCACGACCTTGACTAGAAAATCACCGCGATTCGCATCATCCATCGGTGTGTAGACATCGATGATGTCACGACTGTCGATTTCTGACACCTTGGTCATAGCTGCGGCGCCCACACTTCCGGTGTCTGTGACCGCCAATTGAACGAGGGACTTCACTTCGTCGACTTTCAATTGCGGAAAAGTCAATGCCCCCGCTGCCAGGAATAAGTCGCGGCCGTGGCCGTTGATTTGCTGAGCCACTTTTGCTAACGACTTGAGCGATTTATCTGAATAGGTGTCAAACCAAAAAAGAGCCAAGTCTGACGCCGCTTCGAATGCATGCTTTTGATCGGCCAAAGTCATGAGCTCAAGATTGCGGGCTTCGCTTAAGGGCTTAAACCGGTCAGCGACGATTCGAAATGAACTCGACGGGCTTCCCGCTGGCAGAAGTTCCTGCAAAACAAGCAACGCATCTTCATAGGTCAAATCGCGAATTTTCGTCAAACCAACTGAAATCATACGGTCTGTGATCAACGAAAGGTTTTGTGCTAAAGGCATGTCCCGTTGGATGGTGGCTTGACGCGCACACGAGACTTCATCAAATTTACCAGAGGTCAGTTTCAAATCTTCTTCTAAATGCTGATAATCTGCGGCATTGAAATAAGAGGCCCTGGCAATCATAAGCAAGTGATCCACATCAACGTAAGACACCCCCAAGACCAGGCGATAGAGCTCATTGTAGTAGTCTTCCGTCGGCGAGGCGATCGATTTCAATTTGAACAGGTTTTTCGAGGTATCTTTGGCGGTGAGAATTTCATTGGTCTCTGGAAAAATCGTTTGAATCGAAACAAATTTCGGATTGGGCAAGGGCGTAAGCGCTGAACACGCAGCTTGAGGCAAATCGGCTTTCATGATCGGTGCGTTCGCCGAACCGGAACCACCGCTATGACAGGCCATCAAAGTCAGTCCGCAAGCAAAAAACAGTAGATATTTCATTGATCCCATTTCGCCTCCCCATGGTTTTGTGCACAAAAGCCGCACACCATGACCTAACGAGAGCGAGAAAAACTGTCACTTTGCTTGTTGACTCATGAAGAAGACTACACATCCGTTTTCTGGATCAAATTGCCTCGACCTTCCTCGAAAATTAATAGATAGCTTTCAGTTTCCACAACTCGTCATATGTTGACAGAAATTCACATCCTAGTAAGGCTATAGTTATGAATTATGCATGGGCCGCGCCGGAAGGCGCAAAAATTGGAGTCAAAGCGGGAGTTTTAGACGCGGTATTCGGTGCCAGTATCGCGGTGCAAATACTTCTGCTCGTATTAATCGGCGCCTCAATCATGAGCTGGACGATTATTTTTGCAAAGGCAAGACAGTTCAAGAAGGTGGCGGATGCGAACGAGGAGTTCAGTGATCGTTTTTGGAAAGCCACCTCGCTCGAGTTGGTCTTTGACAAAATCAACGATTATCCTTTTAGCAACTTAGCGCGCGTTTTTCGGGCCGCTTATTTAGAGCTTCAGCGCATTGCGGATTCGGCGCTAGCCTCGAACCCAGTCGGAAGTCTAGCTGATAAGCACAGTGAAGCCCAGCCCCGACTTTCAGGAATCGACAATCTTGAACGCGCCATGCGCAAAGCGATCGATACAGAAATTTCTATGGCAGAATCCCGTTTGAACTTTTTGGCGACGACCGGCAGTACGGGCCCATTTATTGGTCTTCTCGGAACAGTCATCGGTATCATGACTTCCTTCGGACATATCGCGGCGAGCGGTTCGGCAAGTCTGGCAGTGGTAGCTCCCGGAATTTCCGAAGCCTTGTTTTCAACGGCGGTCGGTTTGTTTGCAGCGATTCCGGCGGTGGTTGGGTACAATTATTTTATTGGTCGGATTCGACGTTTTGAAATGGACCTGAACAATTTCGGTTCGGACTTTCTCAACATAGCTAAGCGTAACTTCTTTCGGGACAAATAATGGCCTTTAATACTTCCGGTGGCAAAAGTCGCATGGCAATGAGCGAGATCAACGTCACGCCGATGGTGGATGTGATGCTGGTCTTGTTGATCATTTTCATGGTGACAACACCGATGATGCAGCAAGGGATTGATATTAACCTACCCGAAACGTCGAGCTCCGGTGTGCCTACGAGCGACGAGCCTTTTGTCCTGGTGATTAAAAAGAATAAGAAGATCTATGTCGGCGACAAACAGCTCCCGATTGACGAACTGTCGGTCAAATTGAAAGCGATTTTTGAACAACGAAAAAACAAACAGGTCTACCTACAAGCCGATCGCAGCGTGGATTACGGTTTCGTCGCCGAAACGATGGGCGAAATTCGTGCTGCCGGAATCTTTAATATCGGCTTAGTGACGGTACCAAAAGCTGGGCCGTGAAAAACAGCAATGCCGAGCCAATAGATGATGAAATCTCAAAAGCGCTTCGTCTTTCGATCGCTTTTCATGGCTTTTTATTCGTCGTCTTAGTCGTTCGAGCCGTTTTCATGCCCACTGAAATCTTGCGAAGTGAACAGGCCATTCGTGTCGACATGGTCGCGCTTCCAGACAAGCAAGCCACCCTTCCGGTCGAGCAACCAAAAGCCGAAAGTAAACCTGAGCCCCCTCCACCTGAACCGGTTCAAGAAAGTAAGCCAGACAAGAAACCCGAACCTCTTCCGGTGAAAGTCGAAGCAAAACCGAAAATCGACACCAACAAAATCAATTTGGAAAAAACTAAGAAAGCGCAAGAGTTAGCCGTGAAACGATTGCAAGCTCTGGCGCAAGTGGAAGAGCAGCTCAAAGCAGAAAAATCCAAGACAAAAGTCGAGCCCCGAAAAAACGCGCCGATTAAGGGTAATGAAAAAGTGGCCGGAAATTCTTTAAGTGGCATCGCCCGTTTGGACTTCGACAGTTACGATGCGTCTCTCGATGCGCACGTTAAAAAGTATTGGGCCTTGCCTGAGTGGTTGCGCAACGCTAAACTTCGTATGCGGGTCAAAATATATATAGATGCATCTGGGAATCTTCTCAAAAAGCAGATTATCTCAGAATCGAAAAACCCCATGTTCAATGAGCGCGTTTTAGACGCCATTGAGCGCGCCACCCCATTTCCGCATCCACCTGCCGGGTTGGTTAACTTTATGTCAGTTGAAGGCGTGGAACTGAATTTCGATTCTGAGCATTGACCGATTGAAAGGACGTTTATGAAGCTAAAATTTCAATCCTTGATTATTTTAATCGCATTCTGCGCCATTACCGTGCAGGCCGAGCCAGAAGAAGCGCCGAGCTCAAGCAAAGTCATCAATATCAGTGACCCGAATTTTCAGAAGAGTATCATTGCCTTACCGCCTTTCCAATTCGTTGGCTCTCCTGCCGTGGCCCGCAATTATGTCAAAGCCGGTAAAGATCTCTTCGACACGGTTTACAGTGATTTAAATTCGACCGGTTTCTTTGAGTTTAAAAACCAGTCGGCCTTTCTGGAAGACACCGCTAAAGTCGGGCTGCGCCCGGCGTCCTCTGAAGCCGGTGGCTTTAGTTTTTCGACTTGGAAGCAAATCGGCACCGATCTTTTAATCCGTGTCGGCTACCACATTTTACAAAACGAACTGACGGTTGATACGTATCTTTATTTCGTCAAACATGAAAAACTCCTGATCGGCAAGACTTATAAGACCGATGTGAAAGATGCGAGAACGCTGGCCCACACTTTTGCTAATGACATTGTCAAAGAACTCACCGGCAAGAAGGGCTACTTCCTGACAAAGATCGTTGCTTCGCGAAGCACGGCACCGCAACAAAAAGAAATCTTTATAATGGACTGGGACGGCACCGGCCCCAGACAAATTACCAATCATAAATCCATCTCGCAATCGCCGTCTTGGGCCCCAGACGGCAAATCAATTGCCTATAGTTCATTTGCCTTTCATGCCAATGAAAAAAAGCGCAATGACGACCTCTTTATCTACGAACTCGAAACCGCTAAGCGCTGGCTAGTTTCGTACCGACAAGGCATTAACTCGGGAGCCGCCTTTATGCCCGATGGTCGGCATATATTATTGACTATTTCTTCAGGTGGAAATCCCGACATTTTCGAAGTCACCGTCGACGGAAAATCACCAAAACGAATCACCGACGGCCCACGCGGCGCAATCAACGTAGAGCCCGCGCCAAGTCCAGACGGGACTAAAATTGCCTTTTCAAGCGATCGCAGCGGCCACGCGATGGTTTACATGATGAACATGGATGGCTCAAATCTGAAGAGAGTCACTTACGCTGGAGAACTCAATTCAACCCCGAAGTGGTCACCCGACGGTAAGCATATTGCTTTTGCCGGGTATGATCATGGGCATTTTGATCTTTTTGTGATGAATTCAGACGGCACGAATATGGCCCGCCTCACTGACGCGAAAAAGCCAAATGGCAAAGCGGCGAGTAACGTCGACCCCAGTTTTTCTCCAGATGGTTCACAAATTTTGTTTGCGAGCGACAGAACTGGAAAAAGCCAGCTGTACATGGTCGACATCAACGGCAATAACGAGCGCCGCATCACTTTTGACCAACACGAATATTACAAGCCACAATGGTCGCCTTATCTCGAGTAAAACAATTTGCAGATTCCGCTGATCGAATCCTATTCAAGCGCACAACTCGAAGAGGCCCGAAAGTGGCCGGCCATTCAGCGCTATCTCAGTATTATTGAGCGATCTCCGACGTCTTTTTCTGAGCGTCTCCGCTGGCAACGCCATCATGCCTGGTTGCGGGCGGCGCTCGCCACCTGTCATGAGGCTGCAACGGCCAAAGACGTCTGCGAGTTTTGGTCGCAGGAAGCGGAAAAACTGATCCTCGAAGCTAATCAAGAGGCGGGCACGGAGCAGTTTTGCATATTGGCACTCGGTAAACTTGGCGCTTGTGAATTGAATCTGAGTTCAGATGTTGATCTGATTTTTGTACGGCCTGATGATTCTGATTTTGAACAAAAACGTATGCGTGATTTTCAATCACTATTGTCTGAGCACACGTCGTTTGGTTTTGCCCTAAGGGTTGATTTAAATCTACGCCCCGGCGGGCGTTCAAGTGCGCTTGTGCCGACACAATCAGAATTCGAATACCATTATGGTTACCAAGGTGAAATGTGGGAGCGTCTCGCCTTCGTGCGGATGCGAATTCTCAGTGGTCCGGAAAAACTAACCGATGATATTAATACTTTTTCCAGAAAATTCTCTTACCGCAAGCATCTCGATTATACTTTATTAGAAGATCTCAAAGCTTTGCGTGCGAAAATCCGCCAGGAATGGTTTGCCCGCACACCCTCTGAATTTCATTTAAAGCTCGGCATTGGCGGAATTCGCGAGATTGAGCTCTTTACCCATGCCTTGCAAATCATGCATGGCGGCCGCAATGCCCATTTAAGAACTCATTCAACGACGACCGCCTTAGAAAGGTTGGCAGAAGCTGGCACATTGCCTGAGGCGGACTCGCGACGTCTGCATGAAGCTTATTGGTATTTGCGAGACTTAGAAAATCGTCTTCATGCTTATGAAGATCAGCAAAATTACCTGCTTGATTTGCGCAAGCAACATGCGGCTCTCCCATTGAATTATCAACCGCGCCTTTTTGAACTGACGCAAAGCTCCGAATCACTCGTCAGCTCGCTCCTAGGCACGGGCGGCGGAGCAGCCGATACCCTGCCTGACTCCCTCGAAGCGCAACGTCAGTTATTGCTTCAATTTGGCTTTTCAAAATTTTCTTACGAAGAGACGTGGCCAGAACTATTGGCGGCAACCGTTCTCTCGCGCCGTACAGAAAAAGACGAGCAAGCGCGCCAAACATTTCTTTGGGATTTCGTGCACAAACTCAACGAGATCGGCCTAGATAAAGATTTGGGTTTGTCGCTCCTTCTCGATTTCGTCAAAGCCACGCGTGCAAAGGCGAGTTTTTTTACGCTCCTCAATCGTGAACCTCGATTGCGCGATGATTTGGCCTGGCTCTTTTCGACGTCGCCTTATTTGGCCAATATCATTGCGTCGCGGCCAGAACTGATCGACAGCTTTTTGCTTCGCACCCAGCAACCACTGTCTGAAGATTTAAATTCGCTGCTGGAGGAATTGGCAGAGCGACGCCTTTTATCTGAGCTCATTTCTGCTAACCGCTTTTTGTCGGACCGAAATCTCTCGCAACTTTGTGCGAATCTCTCCGCGAACGCTGACGAAATTTCTTTGCATCTCTTACGAAAATTACAAGAAGAGTATGGAGATTCTGAACTGGGTCTTGTTGCCATGGGAAAGTGGGGCGGCAGGGAACTAGGCCTTCGTTCAGATCTCGATTTTATTTTCGTGTCGGTAAATGACGCCTCAGCCGTTGCACAGAAGACCGCCAAGCGGTTTTTGTCGCGAATGACTGAACCTCATAAAGGCGGCTCAATCTATTCAGTTGATATGCGTTTGCGACCGTCCGGCCATGCGGGGCCGATTTTGGTTTCGGTCGCTCAGCTGCAGGAGCATCTAATGACCAAAGCCGCTGCCTGGGAGCGACAATCGTATCTGCGGGCTCGACCTTTGATTTCTTTAACTATCAATCCGGCGCAAACCGCTTGCGTGCGTGGTTTAAGCAAAGAAGATCGCGCCGAACTCTTAATGATTCGACAGAAGCTTTTTGTACAAAGTCCGCTTTCAGGCGAGGTCGACCTTAAGCTAGAGTACGGCGGTCTGGCAGCGATTGAATTTGCTGCGCAAATCGCCCTGCTGTCGCGTCGGGAGTTCTCACTTGATCCTTCAACACAAGGCATGATTCAATATTTACAGGGAGTTGATTCACGCTGGCGAGAGACTGGACCAATGCTTCTAGAAAAGTACGAGTTTTTGCGAACTATCGAACAATTGCAGCAGCTGACCACAAGCCAATCCGGCTCGAAACTGCAAATGAAATCCGATTCTTTTAAAAGACTCGCTTTGATTCTTGGATCTCAAGTGAGCGCACTCGAACAAAAACTTCGTAACTTGTTTTCTGAAACGACCCTCGCCTTGAATCAAGTTAACGACCTTGGCGAGAAATAATGAGCGGTGGAGAAAAAATGCGTCCCTGGCTATCCCCCATTTCTGTTGTACTGACTGTTGTACTGAC
>JAYVXN010000090.1:0-2449 GCA_043785085.1 Bdellovibrionales bacterium
GGAACTGGATCGGACGGTTTGATGCCAGAAAAACTTTTTATCTTTTCTCGCAAGGCCTCAAATTTGGCGTCCAGTTTTAAATTATTTTCGTTTTCAAGAAGTGAATTTAAAATCAACCCTTGCGCGCTGCTAAACCTGAGATTGCCACTACTCTTTTCAGCAAAGACCGCAAGTTTTTCGAGGCGCTTAGTCATTTGCTCGTTGATGAGCCCCATTGAGCCGTCGGCAAGTGGGACGAAGCTTTCGCCTCGGCTTATAGCTTCTAAAATTGAAGGAAACTTAATCCACCGGCCAGAAAATCCAGCCTGCCCATCAACATCAAACCAGTCGACGCCGGACGATACTGAGATTTGAAAATCATTGGCCTCTTGTACCTTTTTGCTTTCAACAGTGACTGGGATGCCTGCAGCGAGTGCCGCCTTAACAAATTCTTGCAGGCTCTGAGTATGAATAGATGGGGTCTCATCTTCCCGGCCTCTCAAGAGGAGATGATGCGGAAGCAGAGAAAATATGCGACCCTCCTCAAGGCGATTTCTAGAATAGACACGCTTGTCTTCTAGCGACGGAAGTTCAGTAATAGGATTCCAACTAGAAACCCTGCGTGACCCGTATTGAAATTTTAGATCAACAAAATATCGATTACGGCCAGTCTCTTTATCAGACAACAAATCCAGTTTTGGCGAGGGCGTAACAACCGTATGCTCCCAGTTTAGCGACGCTGGAAGCTCAATCTTTACCTGCTGGTTGAGTACGGCCTCAAGAAATGCCTCTCGGTCCTCGGAAGGTATATTCAAATCGCCACTAGAGAGTTCATTGAACCAGAGTTCTTCTGATTCGGTTAGATCAACGAACCCAACGTGGTGGCCGACGCGAAATAGGTTTGGGTTCGCTATGAGATTCAGCTCTCGTACCGCCACGAATGATGATGCCGGTACTGCGCCGTCGGCATTGGTTTTAATGTCCAAGGCCGCTGACATGGAATTTCCATGATCAAGCTCAGCCACTTTGAGTGTTAGCCTCTCAAAACTGACTGGCTTTAAGCTCAGATCTTCACCCGATTGATTGGATTTGATGAAATCATTCGTTGTCGCGAACACTTTCCCGGTCTCAAGCAGACTGAGCAGAACTGAGCGAACCGAGCTAACCTCCAGCGTGCGAGTCGAAGTGTCTGAGTAATAACGATAGCTGCGATAGCGGTCTTGGCGCGAAAGCTCCCCTAATGAAAGCGTGGCTATTGCCTTCAGCACAGATTGAAGTTTTGCATCTGGGTGACGAATATCCCCATTTTGTGGAAGTGTTAATGATCTTGGAACTCCTAAAACTCCGCCTGCATTTCGTTCAGCAATGAAAAAATTAAACTGAACCATATTCTCTTCACGTTCACTGGCCTCAAGAACCACAAATATTTCCTGACCACTGCGCCATAGGGACCTATCCTTCTTTGGCTTCCGTGGATTCATTAAGGCTTGTCGCCAATTGGCAAGCTGAGGTGCAGTGTTGGCGAGAGCAAGTTTGACGGGTGCCGCTCCCTCGGAAAGTTGTGCCTCCGGAACTTCGAATCTCTTTCCAAATACGAGTTCAAGTTGCGTTCGAGAAATCTGAATCGGCGGCACTCCCATTTCATCAAGCCGAAGAATAAACGCCCACAGGTGTTTACACATGTGGCCTTCATCGAAGTGGGGGCAAGTGCAGTTTGCGCTCATCACACCACTGACGGCTTTTGTCCAATCAATCGATACCGGATAAATCTCTGTGCCGACGACCTCGGCATTCGCACCACTTTGGCCCACCCGAACCGCCATAACGGCGTCGTGGGAAAAATAGTCCTGCCCTCGAAGAATGGAGTTTCTGGGAAAACAAACTTCCAGGCGGCGTTGTAAATTTCGAGTGGACGGATTTTGGGCCATGGTAGTTTTTTAGTTCATTTAATCATCTAAGGCAATAGGCGTTGGCGGAAATGTTTGAGTACTTCCTAGGTTCGACACGAATGAATTGCGATTTATTGGAAGTGGTCATCAGTGACATACAAAACCCTTGCTAGGGATGGCAAACGCCTGTCCCTATTCAAATTGCAGTTTAGCATAAAAAATCGTGATTTCACAGACTTGAACTTCAAGGATTTTTAGCCGAATAATGGGAATGCGCGCTTTTCTGATCCTGATTTTTGATCTCATTTTGATCACTGCAAAACACCTGCGCCGCGGTGGCCGAAGCTCGTTGGCGGCTGAGCATCTTTTACTCAGGCAACAGTTGATAGCTTTTTTGGGCCGAAGGCGAAAGAAGGCGCCTCGTTTAAGTTCTTTTGATCGAGTCGTCTTTGCTTTGAGCTCCTTGATCAAACCCTGTTCTGGAATGAGCCAGACCTCAATTTTAAACTCGGCCAATTCATGACTTACTACAATGATGCCCGCGTGCATTCGTCAATCTTAGGCAAAACGCCACGAGGACT
>JAYVXN010000091.1:0-2444 GCA_043785085.1 Bdellovibrionales bacterium
AAAGATCGCCGTGCTGATTAAATAGCCCAAATTCATGGACATCGAAACGGCGTCGCCTCCGGTCTCACCCAAGGTCGTTGCGGCAATTTTAATAACCCAGAAAATAAGCGTCAGCGCTGGGACTTTGCTCAATCGTCTTTCCGTCTCAATATTCACATCTCCGCCATTCTTGCGTGCTCTGGAGTTTACTTCAGTGACTGCTTCGTGAGCTCGGTACTATTTCTGAAGCTACCGATGGTAGCGGCCGAGTTTCAAAATTCTCATGCATTAGCGGCTGCTCAATGCCGACCAGACCGCTGAGGAATAAGAAATAGGCAAACGATCATAATCAGTGCGAGGGCTGCCGTAGCGGTGAGGTCTTTAACTGCTAGGCCGCCCTGGGCAACTGGTTTATCTAGAGAGTTGGCGATGGTGGCGCCAAGAGGGCGCGTCAGGATAAACGCTGCCCAGAACAGCACGGTGCGAGAAACATTGGTGAAAAAGTAGAGTCCGGCAACGAGGGCCAACACGGCGGCGATTATAAGCGCGCTTCCGTTGAAACCGAGCCCGGTATCGGCCATCCAATCGCCCAGGGCCGTACCGAGGGTTTGCGAAAACATGATGGTCGCCCAGTAGAAGGTTTCAGCTTTGTGCGAAACGACCGTCTTTATGTCAACGGAGCCGAGCGATCTGTACCAGAGTCCGAGCGTCGCCATGACAAGGGCGAATAGAGAGAGGGAGCCTCCTGGGTAGCCAATCCCGAGCGAGCGGTCAAAGAAGTCGGCCAAGGTAGTTCCAGCGAGCGTGGTCAATGTGATGACCGTCCAGTATAAAAATGGGTGAAACCGGTTCGCCCTGATCTGTGCGATCACGGCCACAATCAGGGGGACCATAAAGATGACCGTGCCAAGTAAATAACCGAGCCCCAATGTCATCGAAACCGCGTTGCCGCCGACTTCGCCCAAGGTGGTCGCAAATATTTTGATAATCCAAAAACCGAGAGTGACCTCGGGTACTTTACTCAGGCCGTCCTCAATTACCGTTCTGTTCACTGTCCCTCCAACTTTCCAAAATTCTAATCTTTCGATGGTTTAAACTTCTGCAAATAGCTGTGTTTTTTGTCGGCGTAAGAAATCCATACTTCATTCCTCACTGAATCCACGGCTAACGTATGAGCGCCAGCGTGCGATGGAACACTACTTAATGGTTCGAGTCCCGCTTCCGTTACTTTAACGGCGGAAATATTTCCCTTTGATGCCGCATAGACAATTTTCTTCTTGGGATCGAATGAAATTTGATCGGTGCCAGATGCTATCTCCGCGTGAGAGATTATTTTTCCAGTTTTCAAATCAATATCGACAAGCTTTCCGTTATGGCCCGCTATAAAAATATGTCCAGTATCGGTATCAACCGCAAGACCATGTGGCCCGGTCGCTGGCAAGGTCGGCCACTCAGCTTCAACTTTGTTCGTTGACGGATTGATGACGACCACCGAGTTGTTAGTTTTTATGTTCTGATAAATGCGATCCGTGCCGGGATCGTATGCGACATATTCCGGGACCCCTGGAATCACCAAGGTCGTCACAAGTTTCTGGTTTTTAACATCCACGATCCAAATGTGACTGCCGTCATCTTCGCCCGCGTAAGCCATGCCATTTTTGGGATCGAATGCAATCGCATCGACTGGCCCGCTTAAGGCGAGTTCTCCGGTCTTCGTAAGAGTTGTTGAACTAACAAAGACAATTTTATGTTCATCTGCATCACCTAAAATGTAGGTGTTTGACAGCTCATCAACTGCGACTCCCTGAACATTGCCAACCGCAACTGATGGCATGAGCTTTCCCGTTTTTAAGTCGACAATGACCAAGTCCCCGCCGCCTGCGTGCGCGGCCAAAAGCCGTTCGTTTGCCAAATCAATTTCCATAAAATCAAAACTACCGACTTTTCCAGGCAGTATCAGGGTCGCAGCGGGCGTGAGAGGAGAGCTGGCAAAAACGTTATGACAAAATAAATTTGCGCTTGCGGATAAAAGAAAAAAAACAAAAGCATTCATAAAATCGTCGATTCGGTTGGTGACTAAGGCACGTCATTTTTACTAAGCACCGTCAGGGAGTCGGCCTCTTGTTCCTAAAATTGCCTTTTTTCTTTCTGAATGTCTAACCCAGTAAGATTACATCTCCGTAATCTCCGGCCTTTCGAACTAGCTTAAAGAAATGAGAGCGAAAAAAGACAAACCCAGAACCGCGATCCAGAACGCAGTTTTCGCTAGGTTTGAAATGAGCTTCTTCACCGCATGGTTCCAAAGATATCTTGGGGGAGAGCATGAAGCCCGCCCCCAAGATTAAAAATCAATCGTCGTCTTGCTCCCCATTTTCTTCGTCTTCTCCTCGCTTGCCAGCATTCTTTGCGGTCGCAGAGATGACTTTCCCGTTTCCGGCATCGACGATTACCTCGTGATGCCCTGA
>JAYVXN010000092.1:0-23477 GCA_043785085.1 Bdellovibrionales bacterium
CTCTTTTAGGCATGATTGGCCTGATAGACCAGAATTTTTTAAAGAAGAATCGCCGATACGCCATTGTGGTGCTCGCTGTACTTTGCGCGATTATCACACCACCGGATATGCTGAGTATGTTGATGCTCATGGTGCCAATGTTCGCACTTTATGAAGTCTCAATTATCCTCGTGGGCATTTTCGGTAAAAAAACTGTCTAGGCTTTGTCTGACAATGCTTTAGGCTGCGCTAATAGGGGCGGCACGCGTGGACCACAAGGATTTCATCAACGCCAAATTTACGGCCATCGTCAGTGATTTGCATTTGTGCGAAGCCGAACCGTTACATCCTAAATTTCCACTATGGAAGAAATATAAGACCCGCGAGTTTTTTTTCGATGATGCCTTTGCCGAATTTCTGAAAGATCTGACACAAAAGTCAGGTGGCGAAGAGATTGAGCTTGTCCTGAATGGTGATATTTTTGATTTTGATAGCGTCATGACGATTCCTGAGAATCCAATTTACCGAGTCAGCTGGCTTGAAAAAAGCCGCGGCCTCCACCCAGAAGAAGAAAAGTCGGTTTTTAAACTCGAGAAAATCTTAGGCGATCATCCGGTTTGGATGGAAGCACTACACTGGTTTGTCATGCGCGGCCACAAAGTGGTGTTTGTCATCGGTAATCACGACCTCGAGTTGCACTGGCCCAAGGTCAAGCACTTGATCTTAGATAGACTTCACTTACCAGAAATCTTTCTCCAAAATATCCGCTTCACCGAGTGGTTTTATATCAGTAATAAAGACACCCTCGTTGAGCATGGCAATCAGTATGATCCCTATTGTCTCTGCCTTGATCCAGTCAGTCCTTATATCTTGCGTGAAAATCGTGTCGAAATTCGCCTGCCTTTCGGCAACATGACAACCCGTTATATGGTCAATGTGATGGGTTTTTTTAATCCTCACGTCGATACAAATTTCATCATGAGTTTAAAGGAGTACACGCGGTTTTTTTTCAAATATATGGTTCGCGCCCAACCCTTGATTGTCTGGACTTGGTTTTGGAGTTCGTTTTTGGTGATGTGCCAAACGGTCTTAGATGCTCTCTTGCCGCCACTGAAAGATCCGCTTCGCATTGAAGATCGCATCGAAGATATCGCTTATCGCTCCAATGCAACACCGCGCATGGTCCGGGAAATGAAAGAGTTGTTCGTTGGTCCCGCTACAAAAAACCCTCTCGTCATCGCCCAAGAGCTTTGGATGGATCGCGCCCTGATGTTTTTAGTAGGGGTGGCGGTTTTATTTCAATTATTTTTATTTATCAAACAGGTGTTTGCGATCTCGGTTTTTTGGATGTTTATTCCAATTATACTGCTGCTGCCATTTTTTCTCTTTTATAGCCGCGGCGTGCGCTCATATGTGATTTTATTCAAAGAGCCTCAAGAACGAATCTTGAGTATGGCCAGTCAAATCACACAAACAAAGCGTATCGTTTACGGCCATACCCACGTCGTGCGTCATGAAATCATTGGAGCCGTCGAACATCTCAACTCGGGCTCTTGGTCGCCTGCGTTTCTTGATGTTGAGTGCACCAAGCCAATCGGTCAACGCACCTTCATTTGGATTCATCCGAGTCTCGACGGTGCGCGTGAAGCACATGTTTTTCATTTCAAAGGCACGCATTCAGTCGGCCTTTATCCAAAACGCTCGCCGCGTCGAAAACGCCGTCGGATGTACCGAAGAATGGCAAAGCGGGTTGCGCGGAGCGCTAAAAACTCGATTTATTTGAAGTTAAAGTGAAGGCTTTTTTGTCATCTCTCATATATTCGTCTAGACTCTGTTTCAGTGGCCAGCATAAATTAAGAAAATCAACAAAATGAGGCCTAAGGGTTTCGGAGGAAAATATGGCAGATGTTCTCGTTGTTACTAGCAAAGTGAAGAAGTACATCAAAGAAAAAGGCGATTGCAATACGTCAGCTGAAACCGTTGATGTCCTTAGCAAAGCTGTTGAAGCTCTGTGTGAAAAAGGTATTGAAAGCGCTAAAGCAGACGGCCGCAAAACCGTTATGGCGCGCGATATCGTTATCGAGCACCTCTAGTCCTGACTGAGTGAATTGTGAAGATGCCATAGCACGCCGGAACTGGCGTGCTTCCTTCGGCATCATTATTTTGCCAGCAGGCTTCGCAACATCCATGCTGTCTTTTCATGAATCTGCATGCGCTGAGTGAGCAAATCCGCCGTCGGTTCATCATGAGCCCGGTCAACGACATCGAAAATCGAACGTGCCGTACGTACGATGGCTTCCTGACCACGCACCAGCGTTTCAATCATTTTCTCGGCGGGAACTTCACCGCGAATTTCTTTAATAGAAGAGAGCTCAGCAAACTCAGCGTACGTTCCGGGGGCTTGAAAGCCGATCGCTCGAATGCGCTCGGCAATAAGGTCGACAGCAAGTGCGAGTTCATTGTACTGGCCTTCAAACATCAGATGGAGAGTTTGAAACATCGGCCCAGTGACATTCCAGTGAAAATTATGGGTTTGTAGATAAAGTGTATAGGTATCCGCTAAGAGGCGCGAGAGACCTTTGGAGATTTCCTTTCGATCCTGTTCTGAGATACCGATATTGATTTCCATTTGTGAACTCCTTTGCGGGTATATAGAATCGGATAATCCGAATTTTTTGTAAAAGCAAATAAAGTAATTAGGTTATAGTTTAAAACTATCAGATCATGATTCAAGCAAAGACTGTAGTTTATCCCAATCGATCACTGCCACGCCCAGCTCTTCTGCTTTTGATAATTTTGACCCAGCCTCATCGCCGGCTAATAAAAAATCAACCTTCTTGCTAACCGAGCCGAGGACCACGCCACCCTTGGCCTCGATCAAATCTTTGGCGTCGTCGCGGCCAACCGGAAGTGTCCCAGTAATGACGAATTTCTTACCAGCGATAGAACTGGCTTGAGTTTCTGGCTTAGCCGCTATTTTTGGGTAATGAACACCGAGCTTTTGCAGCTCACTGATTTCTTGCGTGAGGGTTTGCTGCGAGAGCGCGGTGCGAATCGACTCGGCAACTTTGAGTCCAATGTCTTCGACCTCAATCAGCTCTTCAAGAGTGGCTGCTTCCAGTGCCTCGATGCTGCAAAAGTGTTTGGCGAGGGACTTTGCGGTTTGTTCACCGACAAAACGAATTCCTAAGGCAAAAATCAAACGCGGCAATGTCGTCTCTTTACTTTTTTGGATACTCTCAATAATGTTTTGCGACGACTTTTCTCCCTGGCGTTCGAGCTGTAAAAGCTGCTCTTGGGTCAGCCGATAAAGATCTGAAAAGGATCGCACCAGGTTTTTCTCTACCAGGGTTTCAATCATGCGATCGCCAAGTTTTTCAATATTGATGGCTCGTCTCGCGACGAAATGCTTCAAAGATTCTTTGACGATGGCCGGGCAAACTGGATTCACACACCGAGTAACAACCTCTTCATCAAGACGGACTACCGCTTTATGGCAAACAGGGCAAGATGTCGGCAGTTTGAACGGTTGGGAGGTTTTCGGACGTTTGCCGAGAATCACTTCGACAATTTCCGGAATCACATCGCCGGCTCGTTGTAAGATCACCGTATCGCCGACGCGCACATCCTTGCGATCAATTTCATCTTGGTTATGTAAAGTTGCATGTGTGATTGTCACCCCGCCCACGCGTGCCGGGTCCATGATCGCTAAGGGCGTGAGGGCGCCAGTTCGACCCACTTGCACGGCGATTTCACGAACCACCGTCGTGCATTGTTCTGGTTTAAACTTAGCGGCTGTGGCCCAGCGCGGATTACGGGCAACGAACCCAAGGAGTTCCTGGAGAGCGAAATCATTCACCTTCGTCACGACGCCATCAATATCAAAGGGCAACAAATGGCGAACTTGTTCAATAAAGCGATAGTATTTAATCGCCTCATCGGCGCCTCGACAAACGCGCGAGAGAGGATTTTTGCTGCCGACGAGCCCCTTTTTAAGGCCAGCTGTGGTGCGCGTGACAAAGTCGTCCCAGCTTTCGGCTTCTTCGGACACGCCAACAGTCGGAATTCCGCATTTGGCCAGGTAGATTTCAAATTCCCGATGCATTGCGAAGACTTTTCCCTCAATCACACCGGGGGCATAGGCGAAAAGATGCAGAGCTCTTGAGGCGGTGATTCGTGCGTCTAATTGGCGAATCGAACCGGCGGCGGCATTGCGCGGATTTGCAAACGGTAGCTGACCATTTTCTTGTTGAGCTTCATTGAGGTTTGCAAAGGCTTGTTTGAGCATTAAAACTTCGCCGCGCACTTCAAAGAGAGCCGGCGGATTTTTCAATTGAAGATGAATTGGAATGGCTTTGATCGTGCGAATATTAGAAAGAACGTTTTCGCCGACGCTGCCGTCCCCGCGGGTTAGGGCTCCCATTAAGATGCCGTTTTCATAAATCAACTCAATTGCTAGGCCATCAAATTTGGGTTCGCAAAAATAGGCGATCTCAGCCTCATTTTTCAAAAACTTTTTAAGGCGCTCATCGAAGCTCATGATGTCTTCTGGAGAATAGCTGTTTTGGAGAGACAGCATCGGCTGGCGATGCGGTAGCTTGACGAAGGCATCCAGGGGAGTGGCACCCACTCTTTGGGTGGGCGAATCGGGCGTGATCAGTTCTGGGTGAGCGGCTTCTAGATCTTTGAGTTCGGTAAAGAGCGCATCATATTTCTGATCCGTGATCAGGGGCTGATCAAGTACGTGATAATGGTAATCGTGTAAATGGATTTCTTTGCGAAGCTCATTGATGCGCGCCAGATCTTTTTTCGCCATGGGGGCTAGATTAAGTAGGACTGAGGCTGTCGTCAAGGGCAACGCGTGGCAGAAGTAGGTTAAACACAGCATTCCAATTGAAAGAAAGTGTCGCCTCTTGTAGTGTAACGGCTTCTGAATTTCGCCTTGGAGGCCCTGTGCTCGATAAAGAAACCGTTGAACATGTTGCAAAGCTTGCGCGTCTCAAACTATCCGCAAACGAAATTTCTGCTTTCAGTCAGCAGCTCTCGGGGATTCTTGAGAATTTTCAGCAAATCTCTAGTGTTGATACCAGCAATGTTAAGCCAATTGTCACGCCAACCGAAATGGTGGCATATATGCGCGAAGACAAAATTGAAGCTGTCGCCAATGTCGATGAGCTCATGAAAAATGCTCCAGAAAAAGCCGGCCGTCTCTTTAAAGTTCCTCAGGTTGTGGGGTGATCTATGGATTTTACCTATGCAAGCATCTCTGAAATAAGTGCCGCGATCACCAGTAAAAAAGCCAGCGCGCAAGAGATCACAAAGCACTTTCTCACGCGAATTGAAAAGCTGGATCAAAAGATCAACTCATTTGTCATGGTTAATCCGAAAGCCATGGATGAGGCAAAGGCCGTCGATGAAAAAATCGCTCGTGGTGAAAAGGTTGGTTTGCTCGCTGGCGTACCGATTGCGATTAAAGATCTCTTGTGCACAAAAAATCTGCGCACGACCGCTTGCTCAAAAATTCTCGCGAACTTTGTGCCGCCTTATTCGGCGACTGTCGTGTCGCGACTCCATGCCCACGGCGCCGTCAATTTGGGCAAAACGAACTTAGATGAATTCGCCATGGGTTCAAGCAATGAAACTTCGTTTTTTGGTCCCTGTCGCAATCCTTGGAATCCGGAATATGTCCCCGGAGGCTCAAGCGGCGGATCGGCGGCGGCACTGGCGGCCCATCTGGCGCCAGGCGCGATCGGTACCGATACCGGTGGGTCGATTCGTCAGCCGGCGAGTTTTTGTGGCGTCTATGGAATCAAGCCGACGTACGGCCGCGTGAGTCGATTTGGTATTATCGCTTTTGCGTCTAGCCTGGATCAAGCGGGGCCCATGGCCCATTCAACGGCAGACTGTGCCGTGATGCTTGAGGCGATGTCAGGCCATGACTCCTGGGATGCGACGACCGCGCAAGAACCGGTTCCGCAGTGGTCGAAAAACCTGAAAAAAGATCTCACCGGCATGACGATTGGTTTGCCAAAAGAATACTTCGCCGAAGGAATTGACCCCGAGGTTCGCAAAGCCGTCCAGACGGCCATCGAAGCGGCCAAGGCGTGCGGCGCAAAAACGGTTGAAGTGTCATTGCCGCTGGTTAAACATGCGGTACCAATTTATTATCTCATTGCTACTAGCGAAGCTTCGAGCAATTTAGCCCGATACGACGGGGTTCGCTTCGGCCATCGCGCTGATTTCTCCACCACTCCGGCTCGCGATATTGATGAGCTCTACAGCCGCAGTCGCGGCGAAGGTTTCGGTACCGAAGTCAAGCGTCGAATCATGCTGGGCACTTACGCGCTTTCCAGCGGCTATTATGATGCTTATTATCTGAAGGCTGGTCAGGTGCGAAATCAGCTGCGTGAAGAGTTTCTCCGCGCCTTTGAAAAGTGTGATGTGCTGATGAGTCCGGTGACGACTTCGCCAGCATTTAAAATTGGCGAACGCATCTCTGATCCGCTTGAAATGTATTTGAATGATATTTTCACCACTTCGACGAATTTAGCGGGTCTGCCAGGAATGTCAGTGCCAGCTGGATTTTCCTCGTCAGGCTTACCGATCGGTGTCCAACTGACCGCTCAGCATTTCGAAGAGCAGAAGATTTTTAATGTTTCCTACGCTCTTGAGAACACCTTGCCGAAGGAAGAGAGAAAACCCCATGTCATATAATGATTATGAAGCCGTCATCGGCTTGGAGATTCATGCACAGCTACAGACCTCGAGCAAATTGTTTTGCCGGGATGCCACGCACTTTGGCTCTGCTGATAATGAAAACACCTGTCCAGTTTGTATGGGCATGCCGGGTGCGCTTCCGGTCTTAAATAAACAGGCGGTTGAGCTCTCGATAAAAACCGGCTTAGCGCTCAATTGTGAGATTCGCGCGCATTCGGTGTTTGCGCGAAAGCAATATTTCTATCCGGATTTGCCGAAGGGTTATCAAATTTCTCAATACGATCTGCCGCTCTGTGAGCACGGTCATGTCGAATTTGTTCTGGATGGCCAGCGAAAACGCGTCAGTATCACGCGCGCGCACATCGAAGAAGACGCGGGCAAATCAATTCATGAAGGCGAAGCCAGCCTGATCAATTTAAATCGCGCCAGCGTGCCCTTACTTGAAATCGTTTCTGGCCCTGATATGGGCACGCCAGCTGAAGCCGCAGAGTATGCCCGTACGGTGAGAAAAATTTTGCGCTATTTGAATGTCTGTGATGGCAACCTAGAAGAGGGCTCGATGCGATGCGATTGCAACGTCAGCGTGCGAAAAAAAGGGGCCACTAAACTTGAAACGCGAGTCGAGATTAAAAACGTGAACTCGTTTCGTTTTGTCGAAAAAGCGATTGAGTATGAAATTCACCGGCAAATTGACTGCCGCGAATCAGGAGAAACCGTCTATCAAGAGACGCGCCTTTATGATCCTGACAAAAACCGCACCTTCACGATGCGCTCGAAAGAAGAGGCGCACGATTATCGCTACTTTCCAGACCCAGACCTTTTGCCCCTGCATGTTGAGGGAGCCTGGATCGAGCGTGTGAAAGCGGGGCTGCCAGAACTTCCGCTCGCGCGTACGGAGCGTTTTATGACGGCGTACAAGCTCCCTGAATACGATGCGCTGATTCTGACCCAAGAAAAAGATCTGGCCGATTACTATGAGCAAGTCGCAAAAGTGAGCGGCAACCCCAAGGGCGCCTCGAATTGGGTAATGACGGAGCTGCTTCGCCAATTGAATGAAAATAAAAAAGACGTCAAGGATTCGCCGATTTCTTCAGACGGTCTTGGGCAGATGGTGGCATTGATCGACAAGGGCACTATCTCGGGAAAAATCGCCAAGACCGTATTTCTCGAAATGTGGACGTCAGGAAAAGACCCTGAAACCATTGTGAAAGAAAAAGGCCTCGTACAAATCACGGACACGTCTGCGATTGAAAAGATCATTGATGACATGATCTTCGCTAATCCGGCGCAAGTCGCAGACTATCGCGCTGGCAAAGAGAAGCTCTTTGGCTTCTTTGTAGGTCAAGTGATGAAACTTTCAAAAGGCCAGGCCAATCCCGAGATGGTGAACGATTTATTGAAAGCAAAGCTGAAGGGGTAATTCATGGTGGTGGCGGCGATTGATCTTGGCACCAACACCTTTCTGTTGCTGATCGCTGAAGTCGAAAATGAAAAGGTTGTCCGGGTGCTGCATGACGAAGCCCGGGTCGTGCGTCTCGGACAGGGCGTTCATCAAAAGCGCCGCTTTCACCCAGAGGCCTTGGCCCGCGCAGAAGTCTGTTTTAAGGACTTTCAGGCGACCATTCGTCAGCACCCTGTGGCGCGAACGATTGCCTGCGCCACAAGTGCCGCGCGTGACGTCAGTAATGCGCATGAGTTTATCGCGCTCGGCGCAAAATATGAAATCCCGATTCGCGTGATCAGTGGTGAGCGCGAAGCCGAGCTTACTTATTTTGGAACGATCCCAGATGCGATTCGATCCCCTGTGGTTTTAATTGACGTCGGCGGCGGATCAACAGAATTTATTTTAGGTGATGCGAACGGAATCCGGCAAAAACATAGCCTTGATGTTGGAAGTGTCCGCCTGACCGAAATGTTTATTTCGAGTCATCCGATTTCCGCAACAGAATTGGCGCGGGTCCATCACTACATTGATCAAGAACTGCATAAAATTCCGGACGCTTTTAGAGCCGCGGCAAAGCAGGCGAAAGTTCTCGCGGTTTCTGGTACACCGACAACCCTTGCAGCGGTTGACATGGGTTTAGTATTTGATTCCCAAAAAGTTGACCGGTATCGACTCTCTCTGGAGCGCATTGCCTATTGGGTGCAATCGATGGCCGCCCAGACAATCGAAGAGCGGCGCCAGCTGGCAGGTATGGATGCACAGCGCGCCGATGTCTTGGTCTCAGGGGCGCTGATCCTCCAGCTCGCCAGTCAGTTTTTCAATGCCAAAGAAATGGAGGTCTCAATTCGTGGCCTTCGCTATGGAGTTGCCCGCGTGGCACAAACAGGAGTTTTTATATGAAGATAGCAGCCGTCCTCATTCTCGTTATTATGAGCTCAGTCGTGCGCGCCGAATCGACAGTCGAGCCAATGTACCATAAAGAAAAAATCCGAATTAAATCAAAAACAATTACCGTTGAGATCGCAGATGATGATGAGAAACGTCAGCACGGTTTGATGTTTCGTAAGAGTCTCGCCGATAACACGGGCATGCTTTTTGTCTTCGACTATCAAAGGTCTCTCGCGTTTTGGATGAAAAACACACTCATCCCCTTGAGTATTGGCTATTTTGATTCAGAAAAAAAACTCATCGACGCTCAAGAGATGGCGCCGCTCTCTGTGGTTGAGAAAGAGCCGAAAACCTATCGCAGCGCGGGTTTGGCGAAATACGCACTGGAAATGCCAAAGGGCTGGTTTGCAAAAAATAAGATCGAAGTCGGTACGACGTTTAGCTATGTTGATCCTGAATTGAACAAATCCCACGCCCATTGACGAGGAAAGCCTCTCGAAAAACTCCTCGTAAAACACCTCTGTGAGCCCAAGACGCGACTTTCGGTTTGTCTCGTAAAATGCGACCAAAGCCCGTCTTTATTTATATAATTTTGTTCCGATATGTCTCTGTGATCTAATGATAGAGAAGCTCTATCTTTAGCTTGGTAAAACTTCATCTCCAAGGAAGAGACGATGATGAAACGACATTTTCTAATTATCTTAGCAATCGCGCTTTCGATGAATCTTGGTGGCTGTACTTCAGGCGGCTCCAAAGATGCAGACAACACTTCGTCCGGATCGGATGCAGCCAAAGAGGCCAGTGATGAGTTAGGCAGTGATGATCTTGGCGGCGGCGAGAAAAAAGAAGCCAGTGCTGAAGGCTCTGACGGCCTTGACGGCGATGCACTAGATAAGCCAGCGGATCAGCCGGCCGGCGATCAAGCGGCACAAGCACCACCCGCTGGCGGCAAAGACGAATTGGCGCTCGATGAAGGCGATCCCGACAATGAATTTCCGGAAGATGTGCCGGCTGACAAGAAGCCAGATCAGGTTGCGAAAACCGATCCAGCCGCACCTCCACCCGGCGATGATCCGCTCTTTAATGACAAACCAGCTGCGGATGCACCGCCACCGGTTGCGGACAACCCGACGGCATCTGACAGTCCGGCACCTCCTGCCGCCACTGATCCGGCTGCACAGCCGCCGATTGAAGAGCCTGTTGCTGGTATTGAGACGCCGGCTCCAGCTGCTCCGGTTGCCAGTGTGTCACCACTTCAGAAAATCAAAGATGCTCCTTATGCAGCCAAAGATGGTACGATGCTCAATCGTGTCTTTATTGGACGCAAGGGCGATACGGTAAAAGATGTCAGTCAGAAAATTTACGGCGCTGACCGCAGTAAAGATCTGAAGGCGTGGAACCCGATTTTGAAAAACCGTAATGTGAAAGTCGGCGATAAAATTTATTATAATTCGCCGAAGAACCCGACTGACAGTGCGCAGATGCTGACCTTCTATGAGGACAATGGCATGGCTCCTCAGGTCTACACGACTAAAGAGGGCGATAATATTCGCAAACTTTCTAAAGAATTTTTGGGCTCTCCAGAAAGCTGGAAAGAAGTTTGGGAAACCAATAAAGATGTCGAATCAAAAGGTGAGCTTCCGGCCAATGTGAGTTTGAAATATTGGCCTGACGGAACGGCTGTTGCAGCAAATGGCGCTCCGAATGGCGGTCAACCAGCGCCTGATCAAGCGGCGCCCCCGCCACCACCAGTTGCTGAGAATCAACCGCCGCCTCCGCCGCCACCACCCCAGGGTCTGCCGGAGCAGCCTCAGCAAGCTCCGCCACCTCCTCCGCCACCAATGCAGGCAGTGAATGAGCCGCCACCTCCGCCGCCGCCTCAGGAAAAGCCGGCATCGACTCCGCGGAAAAATCCTGCAGCGATTGCCGAGACCAAAGATGATAATGACACGATGATGACCATCGCCCTCGGCGGAGTCGCTCTGCTCGCTGCGGTTGGATTTATCGTCATCCGCAAGAATCGTGAAAAACGAGTCGATCTATCTCAGACCCAAGTTTAATTCTAAATCTAGGCACTGTTTTTCGACAGTGCCTAATATTCAGCCCGCAGGCAACGGGCTGAATTCTTGGTCCCGCGACGGTTGTCCGAGATCACGTGGTCAATCTAAATAAAAAAAGGCGTGGTTCATTTGGCCCACGCCCTTAATTAAATAGTTCAGATAATGATTTACGCGACTTGTTTGAAAATATCGTCCAGTACCGTGCGTTTGCCCTCACGCTTGGATTCAACAAAATACATAAGGTCATCGACAATTTGCACATCGCGATTATTATAGGGCAGAAACTTAACTCCGCAACCCGCCTCATTGGCCCAGATAATTGCAGCATTGATCTTGCGGCTTCGGCCGCTCACTTTAAAAGTGATCGTCACGCGATCGTTTTCTTTTAGGTCATGGTTGGCGTGCTCTAAAAAAGCACCGGTGATACTAATGTTTTTCAACAAGCCAGCATCAGCGCTCCGGGCATAACTGCGGCGATATTCGATGTCCAAAACCAAGGGAATTCTCGGTGATGGAAGCTCGTTTGCGTTCATTTGTAACCCCCATTTTATTGATCATCTGATCGGCATTGAACATTTTAAATAAAGGCTAAGACTTATCATTTTCAAAACAAGACACTTTTCTGTCTCATCCTAAGAATAGGTCCTTGAATCTTGTTAATATCGTCAAATGATTAGACGATGCCGCTGCGTGCCGAACGACATAAACCAGAGTCAGACTAAAGGCTTGCATCTGTTTGCGACAGCCTTGGCGTGATAATTCGGTATTGACAAAAGCTTTGAGGTTGCAGAAATTAGCGTCTATCTGGGGTGCAACTCTCCCAAAATCCAGGTACAATGATCTCATCAGTCGAAACGAAAAATTGGCGAAAAATTGGACGACGACAAATTGGACGACGAAATATTGGAAGTGATGAGAAGCGTCGAGAGTCGGCCCTCTGAACGTAAATAGATGTAAAGCGATGTAAAGCGACGAATCCAGCCCTTTATTCAAGAATATAATGGCAATCTTAATTCCCAGATAACTATCATATACAAGGAGCCTTTTGGCCGTGTCAGATTCAAACGAACAAAGCGCTGTTAAAGCGCAAAAAAGTTCTAAGGCAGAAGCCGCAGCACCTGAAACCGAAACAACTGTAAAAGAAGCACCCGCCGCAGAGAGTGGCGAAGGTCGGCCTGATAACAGACCGGCTGGTGGCGATCGCAGCCGCAGCCGATTCAAAGACAAACGCTCCAATGGTCCAGCTCCAGGCGGCAGTCGTTTTCGTGGACGGGATGGCGGCGGTCCGGGACCCCGCGACCGAAACGATCGAAATGATCGAAATGATAGAGGCGAGCGCAGCGATCGTGGCGATCAGGGTTCAAATGGCGGACGGCGCCATCACCAAAATAGCAGTCCCCATTATCAGCCGCGACATGAGTCGCCGGTCCCTTCAGATGAAACCATTGAATCCATTCAACCGGTGACGGATGAAGAGCTCAGTGAAATTAATTTGACGGATGTTGAGCGGGCCGATCTGAATTCAAAAAATCTTAAGTCGAAAAAAATCGAAGAGCTAACGGCACTTGCTATTAAATTAAAAATTGAAAACGCCGCCGGCTTAAGACGCCAAGATATGGTGTTTGAAGTTCTCAAACGTGCCGCTCGGTTGGGTGATATTTTCGGCAATGGTGTGCTCGAAATCCTTCCAGATGGCTACGGCTTCCTCCGCTCACCCGATTACAACTATTTGCCAGGACCGGATGATATTTATGTCAGCCCCTCGCAAATTCGCCGCTTTGGCCTACGCACTGGTGATACAGTTAGTGGCACGGTTCGCCCGCCTAAAGAAGGTGAACGCTATTTCGCCCTCTTGAAAGTGGAGACCCTGAATCATGAGGCTCCTGAGAAGGCGAAAGAAAAGATTTTATTTGATAACCTGACTCCGCTTTACCCCGAAGAGCGCCTGAAGCTCGAGCATTCGCCGATGGATTACACCACGCGCGTCGTTGATTTGATGGCACCTCTCGGTAAGGGGCAGCGGGCTCTGATCGTCGCTCCGCCAAGAACCGGTAAAACGGTTCTGTTGCAAAATATTGCCAACGCAATTTCTGTGAATCACCCCGAAGTGAAGCTGATCGTTTTGCTGATCGACGAGCGCCCTGAGGAAGTCACAGACATGCTTCGCAGTGTAAAAGGCGAAGTCATCAGTTCGACATTTGATGAACCGCCAACTCGACACGTTCAGGTGGCCGAGATGGTCATCGAAAAAGCCAAGCGCTTAGTTGAGCACAAACACGATGTGGTCATTTTGCTTGATTCAATTACGCGCCTAGCTCGTGCTTATAATACAGTAGTACCGCCATCAGGGAAAATTCTCTCAGGTGGTGTCGACTCAAACGCCCTACATAAGCCAAAACGATTCTTTGGAGCGGCCCGCAACATCGAAGAAGGCGGAAGCCTCACGATTATCGCGACGGCCTTGATCGACACTGGTTCGCGCATGGATGAAGTGATTTTCGAGGAATTTAAAGGAACAGGGAACTCAGAGATTCACCTGGATCGCAAATTGATGGAAAAGCGGATTTTCCCGTGTATGGACATCAGTAAGTCCGGAACTCGTAAAGAAGACCTGTTGGTTGAGAAAAATGACCTCAATCGGCTTTGGATTCTACGCAAGGTTCTAGCTCCCATGAACGTTGTGGATAGCATGGAGTTTTTATTGGGTAAACTCCAGGCCAGCAAGCGGAATGCTGACTTCTTAAGCAATATGGGCGGATAGACAAGTTATTGTATTTATTGGTTAAAATGGAAAACAATAAAGCCATACGACAGATTTTATTTAAGAATCTGTTATTATGGCCCTGTGGATAACTTGGTGGAAATCACAAATTGATCATTGGATAACCACACAAATCACGCAGAATTCACGCAGAATTCACGCAGAATTCACATTGTGGACCGTCAAACACCATAAATTGGTGCTCGACATTTATGCAGTGATCGTGGTAATTTTTCGGGCCTCAGTTCATTTTGGAGAAAAAATATGAAAGACGCAATTCACCCCACGTATTACAACGATGCAGCCGTATTTTGTGTTTGTGGGAACACATTTAAAACGGGTTCAACGCAAAAGGAAGTTCGCGTCGATATTTGCTCAAATTGCCATCCGTTTTTCACTGGTAAGCAGAAATTGGTCGACAGTGAAGGCCGAGTTGAGCGATTCCGTAAAAAATACGCTGGCACTGCGACTAAGTAGCGCCTCTTCTCCTTTTCATTTCGTCAGTCCATGCCTCTGGCAATGAGTCTGGTCTGCGAGTGTGACCGAAGAGTGTGATTCTCACTCTTCGGCTGCTCGTGTTTATCTAGCAAAAATACGAAATCTGAAGTTAGATCATCCTTTC
The DNA here is from genome assembly GCA_043785085.1 of Bdellovibrionales bacterium. Taxonomy (GTDB): domain Bacteria; phylum Bdellovibrionota; class Bdellovibrionia; order Bdellovibrionales; family JAMPXM01; genus JAYVXN01. The sequence goes on from JAYVXN010000092.1 coordinate 14,472, forward strand.
AAATAAATAGGGGATACGTGCGTTTCAAGCGTACGAACCAACTTCAAATACGGCGGGGAGAGGTTGTTCACCATGTTTACCAAACTCAACGGCGTTGAATCACGTTACGAAGAAGTCAATTTGCAACTGCAAGATCCAAACATCGCTTCGGATCAAAAACGCTATCGCACTTTGATGAAGGAACTTTCGGACCTCGAGAAAATCGTTCCGAAATACCGTGAATTTAAAAAAATCGTTCAGCAAATTTCTGAAAACAAAGCATTACTCGAATCTGAAAAAGAAGAAGAGCTGCGCCAAATGGTTAAAGAAGAACTCAATCAGCTCGAAGCTGAGAGGGTGATTCGCGAGGAAGATCTGAAGCTTTCGCTTTTGCCGAAAGATCCGAACGATGAGAAAAATATTATCCTTGAAATCCGCGCCGGCGCAGGTGGCGATGAAGCTGCGCTCTTTGCAGAAGAGCTATTTAGTGGCTATATGCACTACGCAACTCAACAGGGATGGCGCTGCGAACTCATGTCGACGTCTGACGGCAATGCCGGCGGCTATAAAGAAGTGATCGCCTCGATTACGGGCGATCGCGTCTTTAGCAAACTTAAGTATGAAAGTGGCGTGCACCGAGTGCAGCGCGTGCCAAAGACTGAAACTCAAGGCCGCGTCCACACTTCCACAATCACAGTTGCGGTTTTACCGGAGGCTGAGGAAGTCGATGTGCAAATCAATCCCAACGATTTGCGTATTGATGTGTTCCGCAGCGGTGGTGCCGGCGGCCAGAGCGTCAATACCACTGATTCGGCTGTTCGAGTCACCCACAACCCGAGTGGACTTGTGGTTATTTGCCAGGACGAAAAATCCCAGCTGAAAAATAAATCAAAAGCCCTCAAGGTGCTCTACGCGCGCCTCAAGGCTCAAGAAGAAGAGAAGGCGATTAAAAGTGCCTCGGATGCTCGGCTCTCACAGATCGGAACGGGCGATCGATCAGAGCGTATTCGCACTTATAACTTTCCGCAGACCCGAATCACTGACCATCGCATCGGCTTGACTATCCATCAGCTAAATGAGGTCATGGGTGGAAAATTTGAAAATTTGATAGATCCGCTCATAGCCCACTTTCAGGCCGAACAACTGAAACGGCAGAAAGAATAAACTGCGGTGCTGGTAAAAGACGTGATTCTAAAAACCACGACGTTTTTTCGCGACAAGGGCTTCGCTTCACCTCGCCTTGACGCCGAACTTTTACTCGCCAAAGTTCTCAAATGGGATCGCGTAAAAATCTACCTTAATTATGATTGCCCGCTCTCAGAAGCAGATTTGTCCGCCTGTCGAGAAATGGTTCGCCGGCGAGCACAGGGTGAGCCGATCGCCTATATTCTCGAAGAAAAAGATTTTTATAAATCCACATTTTTTGTAAAAAGTGGAGTATTAATCCCAAGGCCGGAAACTGAGATCATTGTCGAAGAAGTTTGTACGTGGTTTCACGATAATTCTTCTGACAAATTTCAGATTGTTGATTTTGGTACAGGCTCGGGCTGCATCGGCTTGAGCCTGCTTCGCGAAATCAATGTGGCCAAACTTTTGGGTGTTGATTTTTCGGCGACAGCCATCTCAATTGCATTAGAAAATGCGAACCGCTTGGAAGTATCCGATCGCGCTCAGTTTCTTTGTCGCGAAGTCGAAGTACTTGAGCAAAATGATATCGATCACCTGCTGCCTGGACCGGTTGATGTCATCGTCGCCAATCCTCCGTACATCGCAGAAAATGACGTTGATGTCGCAGCCCACGTACGAGCGTTTGAGCCGGCGTCAGCGTTGTTTTCTCCCGAAGAAGGTCTCGCGCATATTCACCGATGGACGAAAAAAGCTGCGGAGCTGGTTCGACCGGGTGGTTTAGTGATGATGGAAATCGGCCATACCCAAGCCGCTGCGGTGGCTCGGTACGTTGCGGACCAAAAGGTTTTTGAAGACATTCGCATCGTTAAAGATCTCGCGCAAAAAGAAAGATTCATTCGCTGTCAGAAGGTAAACTCAAATGGATAAAATGATCGTTAAAGGTGGTGCAATTCTTCAGGGGGAAGTCAAAGCTAGTGGCGCCAAGAACTCAGCATTGAAAATGTTGTTCGCAACCCTCCTAGCTGAAGGCGAACATGTGTTTCATAATGTACCTGATTTGGCTGATATTAAATCCGCCATCGCTTTGCTGGAAAGTCTTGGCTGTCAGGCGCGCCGGGAAAACAAGACGATTCGCGTGATGGTTTCTCGACCATCGACTTTTGAAGCACATTACGATTTAGTTCGAAAAATGCGAGCGAGCATTCTGTGTCTTGGTCCGCTGGTTGCAAAGTACGGCCAAGCGCAAGTGAGTCTTCCAGGTGGCTGCGCCATCGGCAGTCGCCCGATCGATATTCACCTTGAGGGGCTTAGGGCCCTGGGCGCCGAAATTCAACTCAGCAATGGCTATGTTTATGCGACGGCCAAGCGCTTGAAGGGCACCCATATTTTATTTGATTTTCCGACCGTGGGTGGCACGGAGAACGTCATGATGGCTTCAAGTTTAGCTGAAGGCACCACCATCATTGAAAATGCCGCCAAAGAACCAGAGATCGTCGACCTGGCAAACTATCTTAACAAGATGGGTGCTAAAATCTCAGGCGCCGGGACCAGCATCTTGCGCATTGAAGGTGTCGAGCGATTGCAGCCTGCCGAACATACAGTTGTCCCCGATCGAATCGAAACAGGCACTCTGCTGATTGCCGGCGCCATTACTGGTGGCGAAGTCACTGTGACGAATTGCGTTCCTGATCATATCGAAGCACTGATATTGAAGATGCGTGAAAGTGGTTTTAAAATTGACCAAACTACAAATACCGTCACGGTTCATCGCTGCAAGGAGTGGGGTGGCGTTGATGTGACGACAGCTCCGCATCCGGCGTTTCCAACGGATTTACAAGCGCAGTTCATGGCTTTGATGTGCGTTGCGCAAGGTACAAGTGTCATCACAGAAACAGTTTTTGAAAATCGCTTCATGCATGTTCAAGAGTTATTACGGCTGAGTGCCGACATCACGCCGAAGACACGTGTCGCGGTGGTTCGCGGCCGCCCGGGAAGCCTCCAGGGTGCACCGGTCATGGCCACTGATCTTCGCGCCAGCGCAAGCTTGGTTTTGGCTGGATTGGCGGCATCTGGCGAAACCACGGTCAATCGCATCTATCATCTCGATCGCGGCTATGAAGAGATGGAAGTCAAACTGCAGAAGCTTGGTGCGCAAATCACCCGAGTGAAATAAAAAAAGAAAACCCCTACTTCGGAGGGGCCAAAGTAAGGGTTTAAAAGATAGCCTTGTCTCCGGAGGGGACTGGATTCAAGGCTCGTTTTGTTCGTCGTTACCAATTCTGCGTTAATTGGAGGGGCACTGAACTGATACCGGTTACAAAAATTAGACTTAGATTTCCGCTAAGTTCTTTATTCAATTCATAATTCAAATCGGTTGTATCACTCACCGGGTTGACCACCATATTCAGCGGCAGTCCAGAGATCAAAACCCGTTGATGAACGTAACCAGACAAATCGACCAGCGTTTTGATTGCGACAGCAGAACCATCCGCACTCACAAGCGCATAACCAGGTTGCTTGTCTCCAAAACCAAGGAGATGTGTCTCAACTAACTCACCTTCTTTTTCAAACGAGGCAGCACTCGGTGTGACTGAATCATTTGCGATCACTGTCTCAAAGTTTGTGCGCGAATCGTTTTCAGAACCTTTGAACCTCAAGAGGATTTTTTTGCCAACCGGAAGATTCAAACTACGCACATCCATAACCAAATCATATTTGCCGTTGACGATCTGCCCGCACATTTGGTGAGCCGGTTGATCTGTCACAACCGCAATATAAACCGAATCCGCTTGCTGTTCGTGGACAACATCCACGACTTTTGCCTGAGGGTGGTGTTGGCAGGAATTTGCAAACACGCCCTGAATATGCAAAAGAAAATTACTCTGATTGAACTCTACTTTGGTCACGGGTGCATATTCTGCACGGGCCAAACCAGAGATTAATAAGACGACTAGGATATATGTAAAAATTAATACCGCGCGAATCATTGATGTATCCTCACAAAAACCCAGACACTTAAAACCCTAAGCAAAGTCGATGCCAAGAGCTGCGGGGATCAAGGTGTGGGAATTCTGCTCCCCACAAACCACTAGATTGCAAGAAAACAGAAAAGATAAATTCTAGACTCCCGTGATTTTGAAAAATTTAATAAAATCAGAAGGTTAGTATAAGTTGCCAAAATGGATCCGAAACCCATTTTGGAACCAGCAGTGATGCCGAAACAAAACCAGTTCGGACAGAGAGTGGCGGATGTCGACAGATGGAAAACAGTGGATTGTTAAAGATGATGAGGGCCGCATTTATGGTCCATTTGCCACTGAGAAAGTTTTAGAGCAAATTGACCTCGGATTTTTCGTCGGCGGTGAACTGATCGCAACCTATCCTGGCGGTAATTGGGTCGCCATATCAAAGTCTCCAGAATTCTATGATCGCCTCCTTGATGTTCTCGCCGCAGAAGCGGTTGAACCCAATAATAAATCCAAAAGTCGAAGTGCGGAAAAGAAAACTAAGGCAAGTCAGGGGTCACTTTCTAACGCCAACACTGGGGAAGAAAAAGCGGCGCTGAAAAACTCAAGCGTCCATCGCATGACAACACCGCCCGCTTCACGCGCGACACCTACCCAAGAGAAAAAGGCAAAAGAAGAATCGATTCCGATCATCGAGTTGACGGACATTAAAACCTTTAAGAAAAAGGAAAAGATCAAATCGGCGCAGACTCCGGCGATTTTATTGGTGGTCGCCGTTTTGCTCGTTCTCGTAGCGATCACGCTTCGGCCGAATAAGCCATTCAATACGCGCTTACGGCTCTTGGCGCCGCGAAAAGGGCAGCCAGAACTGAGCGTCGATCGCGTGAAGGAGAAATTCACTCGGGCGATTAGTTTTTTTCAACTCGACACTTTTACCGGCTATTTGAAGGCCCAAAATGAACTGGTGCAAATTGTTGAGGGCGCTCCGAAAAATACCGAGGCGATGTCGACGCTGTGCCTAACCTACAGAGAAATTTGGCCGTATACGCAACAGGACTCCGAAGATGCCAGAGTCATGGACCACCTGGTGCAAACCGTGAAACGCATTGATCCGGCGGGGTTCGATGGAGCAATTTGTGAAATTGCACAACGAATGGTCGGTGGCAGACTCCATGAAGCTGAGAATTTAATTGATCAATGGGCGCAAAATATGTCTTCGGCCGCGGTGTTGATGGAGCTCAAGGGCGATATTTATTTTCAAGATAAAAACTTCTCCTTTGCGACGGTTTACTTTGAAAAAGCGCACACGCTATGGCCCGCGTGGCTCAAGGGTTCAGCTCAACAGGCGCGCAGTCTGATCCAAGAAAAAAAGTTTCCCCAAGGACTTCAGCTGTATCGAGATATATTAATAATCAATCCTGTGCATAATGTGGCCAAAGTCGAATCCGCATTGATCGAACTTGAACAATACAAACAATTCGATAAGGCCTATGAACTGACTCGTAAGGCCCTCGATAGTGGTGAGCGCCTTCCTCGAAACGTGGAATCAAACGCGCACTTGATTTTGGCCGATGTGCTCAATCATCGAAATCAAAAGAAGCAAGCGTTGGTGAGCGCTAAAAAAGCCTATGCCCTGAATCCGAGTAATATTCGTGCGCATCAGCTGCTCGTACAGCTCGGTGGCAACGCGGATGACGTCGGCGGCAGTGGCGCGGTCTATGTCGGCGATCAGTTGATGAAATCCGGAAAATACTTCGATGCCCAGGCGCAATTCAAAGCAGCCTACGACGCCGATCCTAAAAATGGAATGGCCGCCCTGAAGGCCGCGCGCTGCCTTTGGCAGCTAAGTCAAAGTACGGATGCGATTATTTGGGCCAAAAAAGCCATTGATGCAGATCCGAAGCTGCTGGCGGCGTACATTGAACTCGCCAATTATTACAGCCAAAGATATGACTTTTTGCAGGCCGACCGGACTTTACAACGGGTGCAGAAAATTGCACCGCGAAGCTATGAGGTTATTCGCGGCTTTGCGACAATTGAAATGACTCGGAATAACTACACTGGGGCAATCGATTATGCACAAAAAGCGTTAAAACTGTACGAAGCTGATGTGCAAACCTATATTATTTTAGCGCATGCCCATGCCGAACTTAAGAAATTTGCCGCCGCCGAACGCTATATTGCCCTCGCTTTAGAACTTGAAAATAATAATGCTGAAGGCCAAGCGTTGAAAGCAAAAATCCTCACTGGTCTGCAAGGTGCGGATACGGGTATTGCCTATGCAAAAAATCTGGTCCGAAATTTTCCGCAGGTGATTGAGTATCGTCAAGCACTCGGCGAAATATACTTTGATGAAGAGCGCTATCGAGAGGCCGAAGACACGCTCCGGGAAGTTTTGTCGCTCGATTCCCGTAACAAACCGGCCAAATTGATTTTAGGAAAAAGTATTCTCAAGCAAGAGGGGCGTGCTCAGGAGGCGCTGCAAATTTATCTTGAGGCCGCGGCGTGGGACCCTTCGGATGCGCAGGCGATCTTTCTGGCGGGTATGGTGTACTTTCAAGAGAAGCATTTTCCGGATGCGATCACCCAGTTTCAACGGGCCTTGAAAATCAACGAACATTTTCCGCGCGCCCACTATCAATTGGGCCGCTGCGCTTTAGCGATGGGCAAAATCGACGATGCCTTAAGAGAGGGTGAGGCCGAGCGTATGATCAATCCAGAGTTAGCAGATGCCTATCTGCTGGAGGCGGAAGCTTACTACGCTCATCAAGAGTATTCGAATTGTTTGACCCAATACCAAAAGGCCGTGCAAAAGAGAGCCAGTGGCTCAGAGCTTTACGTGAAGATGTCGCGTTGTGCGCGCCTCACTGGGGCGGTCGACTCGGCGGTTTCTTTGCTTCGCCAGGCCGCGAGTGTGGAGTCGGGCAATCCCAATATTTATAAAGAACAAGGTGCGGTTTATCAGATGAAGGGTATGGCCAAAGAGGCCCTGACCGCGTACGATCAATATCTCGCTTTGGTTCCGAATGCAGTGGACAAGGCAGAGGTTCAGGCACAGATGCGGCAAATCGAATCTGGCCAATAAAAACAAGGAGTAAGCGATGAGAGAATTCGCCGATAAAATGCAAGTGAGTTTAAAGAAAAATTCGAGCGACTTGTTTACGTTTTTATTGAAAATCGTCTCTGGAAGCCTACTTGGTCTGACCTTTGCTCTGATTGTGCAGGAAATCATGGGTAAAAAAGACGGCGACGCACTCTTGTCATTTGTGTTCATGATCTTGGTCATCATGGCGGTCTTTTTAAGAATTTCAAAAAAATGGAACCTTCCCGCAGTTTTAATTTTCGATCTGGTCTGTGTTCTGGTAGGGATGGTACTGCGACTTTACATCATGGTCGCGCCAGGCGCCTAATCCCTGGCTATTGCGTTGGGGGAGTCATGATCGATATCAAGGCCCTGGAAAAAGACCAATTACTCGCAAGCGGCCGAACTTATGCCGATGAGTACCGGTTGTGTTTACAAAACCGCAATGACGACCCGACGGCCGTCGACCGCCTCCTTGAGCTCAATAAAACGAGAAAGTCTTTTATCTCGCAAATGGAAACCAGTAAGGCGGAGCAAAACAAAGTCGGCCAGGTGATCGCACAGAAAAAACGCAGCAAAGAAAATGCCGACATCGAAATCAATGAAATGCAAAAGCTCAGTGCTGCGGTCAAAGAGCTAGATCAACAAGCGACTGAGGCTGAGCAAAAAGTCCAGGAACTTCTCGCGCGCTTACCGAACATGACCCATTCATCAGTGCCGGTTGGAAAAAGTGAAGCCGATAATAAGCTCATACGCTCATTCGGTACGCCGAGCAAATTCTCTTTTAGGGCAAAAGAGCATTGGGAACTTGGTGAGGCGCTCGGCATGATTGACTTTGAGAGAGCCGGTAAAGTCACGGGAGCACGTTTTGCATTTCTTAAAAAAGGTGTCGCGCATATGGAGCGCGCCTTAATTAATTTCATGCTCGATCTCCACACCCGTGAGCACGGTTATACAGAAATGTTGCCGCCCTTTATCGTTAACAGTGCCAGCATGTATGGCACGGGGCAGTTTCCGAAATCATTTCCAGATGTGTTTCACGTGGCTGAGACAGATTATCATTTAGTGCCGACCGCCGAGGTTCCTGTTACGAATTATCATCGCGATGAAATACTGAATGAAGAGGATTTGCCGATTTCTTTTGCGGCTTACACGCCTTGTTTTCGCGCCGAAGCGGGCAGTTATGGCAAAGATACTCGCGGCCTGATTCGTCAGCACCAATTTGACAAGGTTGAAATGATGAAGTTCGCCCATCCCGAGACTTCATATGAAGACCATGAAAAGCTAGTGTCGCATGCCGAAGAGATTTTGAAGCGCTTAGAAATTCCTTATCAGCTGGTTTCGTTATGTACCGGTGATATTAGTTTCGGGGCCGCAAAATGCTATGACATCAATGTTTGGCTTCCAGGACAAAATGCCTTTCGCGAAATTAGTTCGTGCTCGAACTTTGAAGACTTTCAGGCTCGCCGCGCGAATATCCGCTTTAAGCCCAAAGGTGGCGGAAAGCCAGCATATGTGCACACGATAAACGGTTCGGGCCTCGCCATTGGCCGAACCGTGATTGCGGTTTTGGAAAATTACCAGCAAGAAGACGGCTCGATTTTGATTCCGCGCGCTCTGCAAAGCTTCATGGGCGGACTAACCAAGCTGAGCAAATAATGCGGTGCATACTTTCTGCGGTGGCCTCTGAAATTTACAGGAAATTTGATTGAAAATTCGGAGCGCACTCCGTATGTTAGCGCTTCTTTGCATTCTAAGACACGGAGAGGTGGCAGAGTGGTTGAATGCAGCGGTCTTGAAAACCGCCAGGCCTTCGCGGGCCTCGTGAGTTCGAATCTCACCCTCTCCGCC
>JAYVXN010000093.1:0-2423 GCA_043785085.1 Bdellovibrionales bacterium
GTCACGGAAGTAGCGGTAATCACTAAGGGAATTTCAGATCTGAAATTCCCTTTTTTTATGCCTTTTTCACTTCGAGTTTTCACAAAATAGTCCACCGATAGTCCACCAAGTTCCAAATCCATCCTCACTCCGCCTCACTTCATTTCCGCTTTTGGTTCTGCCTCCCCTCTTGCCGCAATCGGCTTCAGTCGAAAAATTTGCGATACCTTTGCGATGCTCCCCGATAGGAGGTGCACGTAGTTCATGGTCGTTGCGACATCGGCGTGACCGCAAATTTCTTTGACCGTCTTCAGATCAACGTTGTTTGCAATCATCAGTGTGGTCGCCGTGTGCCTGATGTCATGAAAACGAATTTCTCGCCCACCCCATGCCTTTAAATCCTTGCTGAATTGGCGATCAGCGAAGTTGTCATGACAAACCGGATTGCCCTTATGGTTACGAAAAACCGTGTCCTCTGGCTTAAGCCTTTCAAGCTTAACGAGTTTTAGAATTTCGCTCCAAAGCTCTTCCGTACAGGGCACGTACCGCGGCTTCTTTGATTTCGTCGGCCCGAAATCGAGGGTCACTCGATTAAACTGCCGACGCACCCAAATTGAGCTGCCATCTGAAGCCAGATCAACAACCTTTAATCCCCAGATTTCGCCAGCACGCATGGCCGTGTTGAGCGCAAGCAAGTAGACCACATACACCGAACTGATCGAGCGAGATTTTGCCGTTGGCCTTCTGGTAGTCCTCGTGGACCATTCGCAGGCGGTCGCGCTCGGAATAGGTTGCTTCTTGAAGCTGCCGCAAATGATCTGGCGTGATGAGAGTTAAGCCCAGAGCTATGAGCTCAACATCTTTAACTTTTCGACCGAAGGCCTTTTTATTTGCCCTCTCTTTGATTTGCAGCAGTATTTTGGCCGTCTCAGGGTCAAGCTTCTTGAGCACGGAGAGCCTTTTTACCACCACCTTTTTAGCTGCCTTAATATCTTGATTCTTCTGAACTTCTTCCAATTTCCCTCCCTAATTTAAGGTTTTACAGTAATACCGTAAAACTGTACTTTTGATCTCGCCTTGTGTTATACTCTGTCTGAATGAGGTGCCCCATGGCTGCAAATGCTAAGAAGAAAGCGACCGTCTACCTTGAACCGGACGTACTCAAAGCCGCAAAGCTTCGAGCTGTACAATCTGACCAATCTCTTGCAGAATATTTGCGAGAAGCAGTTCTTGCTCAGCTTCAAGAAGATCTGGATGATCTGAAAGAAATGAAAAAACGCAGCAAAGAGCCTCGTGTCACATATGAAGCTCTTTTGAAAGACCTTAGAAAAGATGGCCTCATATAAAGTCGAATTTTCTGCCAGTGCCGTAAAACAAATCAAAGCTCTGCCAAAGCCATACGTCAAAAAAGTCGTAGCGGCCATCGACGCCCTCGCTGCAAATCCGTATCCCGTTGGATGTACAAAATTGACGGGAGCAGACTCATACCGAATCCGCGTGGGAATATATCGAATCTTATATAAGGTTGAAAATGACGTGCTCACTGTCCTCATTTTGCGGGTTGCCCACCGAAAAGATGTTTATCGTTAATTTTCAATTCGTAATTGGTCAGTAATTAAAATTTTGATTCTGACTGGCCCGTCGACAGTTACAAACTCAGGAGCTGTGCGGACTTTTTCAGAGAACCGATCGGCAGTCTTTGACAGTGCCGACGATAGACCCTTCTTTGACGCATTTGACACCGACGGAGCTTCGACCACTTGCCCCAGATAGTTTTGCGAGCGATCAACTGTGGCGTCCGTAAATGCTGCGGCACCGGCTGCCAGAAATTCTGCGCCAAAAAATTTGGCTTCACCTGAGTGGTGCTCCCCTTCGATACCTAGCGTGCCCAATGCGTCCAGTCCAACGGCTGACAGTGCATAGATTTCAGAATTGCGGCCACCACGGACTTTTTTAAATTCGATTGCGATGCGCTTTGAGTTCTTCTCTAATGTCGCATCACCTAAAAATACCGATCCTTTAAGGGGACCTCTGGTTATTACAGCCCGAACAGGTGCTTTGGAATCAGGATATGCGATCAGGTTCTCTGAGATCAGTGCATCAACGACATTTCCAATTTCTGCACCGTTTAGTGAGACATGTTGCGTGTTCGATGGCACCACAATTGGATTCTCGTCATAACGAGCTTCATTTAATATTCGACTGTTGTATTCAGCAGGAAGATTGCCGCTCTCCCTTTGCATTTTAACTTTCAAAGGTTTTACTTTATTTTGAACTGAGGTCGCTGTGGGCTTAACTGCTTCGGCCTTTCGGTACAAATTGGTTTTGAAAGTTTGCCCATGAGCCAATCGGGCGGCTCCGAGACATTCATCTCTGGATGCGTGTCAGTGCCAATCGGACTCTCCGATGCAAAGGCAACGGAGTCATATGGCTCCTCTCGCAAT
>JAYVXN010000094.1:0-2423 GCA_043785085.1 Bdellovibrionales bacterium
GGCCCCAATTCCGCCAGATATGCTGATGGACTGAGCGGTTTGGGCTGTCCCGACTAGGTCAGGAATCCAGCGCCTTTTAGGAAGGGTGTACGCTTGAAAGTGCGAACCAATCCGAATTTGGGTGTCGAATTGAGAATCTCTGGGTCCAGAGGTCCCGTTCTGGAAGAAGCGGCATCTCGCGGCTGACATTCGATTCTGTAGCAAATACGGTCCGAGCAATTTTGCATATTCATCTGTGCTAACGCCACTAAACAATTGCCTCTTGCGCAGAATTAGCAAAGCAGCGACACTACCTTCATGAAAATCAAACTTGCACTCACAGCTATCCTGTCTCTGATTGTTGGCGTTTTTATGGGCCGTCAGACTATTCCGCCTGCGCCAAGCAAGGTCGTCATTGAGCCGCCAAATATTCAGAATCTTCAACGTATTGTAGACGTCGACCTGCAAGACTACTATCGACTTAAAAGCGAGGAAGAACGATACCGAAAGGCCGATGAAATTCTCGGGAAGATCATTATGGTTTTTCTTGCGGATCTTGGAATGAAAATTTCCAAGCCTTTCGGCGTCAATCAGAAGCAAGTTGCAACTGCAGCCGCGAATCTGACTTCGCCGCCAACTCCAGCCGCAGTAGCCTCGAAGACAATTGTCACGACGCCTGTCCCAATCTCTAGGCCGCCGCTAACTGATGTGCGAACGCCGGACGATATCGCGGAGTTTCTGAAGGCTTCTCAAATGGAAAATTTTGAGGATGCCGTCAAGACGTCGTCAGCATTTTCGAACAAGAACGGACAGCTTCAAAATTTTAGCGGCGAGTTCATCGGTGCAGCCCAGATTTTATCGAAGGGAGAATCTGAACGCTGGGAAATTGAAATGAGGTTGAGTGCAAAAATGAGTGCCGGAAAGCTCACGGGACAAAGATCACTGAAGCTTAGCAAAAATGGGCGTGTTTTCAGTGACAGCTCCGGAAACGGCGGACTCGACGAAGAATACCGTGAGGTCAGCCATGATCCAGAGGTCGTAATTATTGCCGCCGGGCCTAATACCTATTCAAGGCCCTCGAGAGCTCCAGCGTTAAGGACGCGGTACTCTATTACGATCTACAAAATGAGTTGCAAGAGGCGAATGAAAATGCAGCCTGGTACCTGATGGTCATGCATGATTGGAGTGAGGTACCGCGCGGGAAGCGGGGACTTTCAATCGCGTATGTTTCTCAAGATAACAAGCACGATGGCAATTGGGCACGAACTGTGCGGGATTCCGGACCCGATACCCACGCTGGCGGATCCCGTTCCTTGGACTACCTTGAGTACCACGTCTACCCAGAGCTTAATAACGAAACTCACCCAAGTTCAGTTTCGATTAAAAACAGTTACGATATTCTGAAGGGTCTATTTCCGAATACGACTGTGCTCATTGGAGAATTTGGCGCTAGAGAGAACGAAAATCCAGCGGAATTTGACAAGTGGGTGCTAGACATAGCTCAAGCAAATAATATTCCTTATCACTTACACTGGTTACTATGGAAAGACAGTTTTGCCTGGGGTGATCGCGATGCACCGAAGAGTCAGATAGGCACTTTTTCCACAGCCTCAAGTCTGATTGCGAACGCGGACATGGAGGCTATTAGCAACGGCACACCCTTGGATTGGTTTTTACAGTCCATGGGTACGCCTTCAAGCCTGACTTACGGAGGCGCTCCGTATGCCGCGACCAATTCGATTTACGCACGAGTGCAAACTACGTCGGCACAAAATGGAACGATCGGAATATATGCGATGCCCGCCGCTGTGCCGAGCGGGGCTCAGAGAATGTTCCTAAACTCATATATTCGTTCAAACTGTGAAAACGTGCGAATGGGAGTTGATGAATATGATGCAAATTGGAACTTCATCGGCTCACAGTCTGGACCTTCCTTTACCCCTGGGAACTGGGCTTGGAAGAACTACCTATATAACGCGGGCTCTTGGAGCCCAGTTCTTAAAAGCAATACGTCGGCTGTCGTGGTTTGGATCAAGGGAAATGCTCAATCGACACCCGCTTATCTCGATTTTGATACCGTCTCAGCTTATGCGCCCGTCCCCCAGTATTAGGGCGTGTACATTGCGATAAATTGATCAAAAGGGGTTGAGCGGAACAGGGTGCGCTTTTAATTCTGCGAATTGTCCAGAAATCACGAGCGACTAAATTGATTCAATTTTTGCTAACGTCGATTGTAATAAACGACTGCTACCATCGGAGCAGGTTCCCAAGAATCCCTCATTCGATCCTCTGAAGAGCTATCTCTTAATGTCCTATAATAAGCCACTAGATCAGATTCTCGCATGAATCTTAGGGGCTGAAGCGCCCCTGTTCCGTTTTTTGTTAGAACCCATCCTGTGGAGCCAATTGGGATATAAGCGTGAACAGGTTTATCTTTCTTGTAA
>JAYVXN010000095.1:0-8044 GCA_043785085.1 Bdellovibrionales bacterium
AAAATTTTAAAATTTTAGGAATCGATGAACGCCTTCAGTTTATTGCTGCGGCTAGGGTGGCGGAGTTTACGAAGCGCCTTAGCTTCGATCTGGCGAATCCGCTCCCGAGTGACGTTAAAGTCTTGGCCCACTTCTTCGAGCGTATGGTCACTCTCTTCGCCGATACCGAAACGCATGCGCAAGACTTTCTCTTCACGAGGTGTCAGCGTCGCCAAAACCCGGCGGGTTTGTTCCGCCAAGTTCAGGTTCACGATGGCTTCAGACGGATTGATGACTTTTTTGTCTTCGATAAAGTCACCCAAGTGTGAGTCTTCTTCCTCACCCACTGGGGTTTCAAGAGAGATCGGCTCTTTCGCGATCTTTTGAACTTTACGAACCTTATCGACTGGCATATCCATTTTCTCGGCGATCTCTTCAGGCATTGGCTCACGGCCGAGTTCCTGAACGAGATAGCGAGACGTACGGACCAGCTTGTTGATGGTCTCGATCATATGCACCGGAATACGAATCGTGCGGGCCTGGTCGGCGATTGCGCGCGTAATGGCCTGACGAATCCACCAAGTGGCGTAAGTTGAAAACTTATAACCACGTCGATACTCGAACTTATCAACAGCTTTCATCAAACCGATGTTGCCCTCTTGAATCAAATCCAAGAATTGCAAACCGCGGTTCGTGTATTTCTTCGCGATTGAAACCACGAGACGCAAGTTCGCTTCAACCAATTCAGCTTTCGCGGCATCAGCTTCGCGCTCCCCCTTCCAAATCGCGGTGTAGGTATCACGAACCCAAGTGAAATTCATTTCAGTTTCGTTGTGTAAGCGCACCAAGCGCTTATCAGCATCAGCTGCAAAAACGTAATACTGGCGAAACTTTTGAAAGTTCAAGCCGGTATCCTTCATCATCTTCGCGAGCTCTTTTTCATTGCTCTCAATCGTCTTAAAGCGCTGACCGAGAGTCTCGAGATCAGGAGAGAAGGTGCGAGTCACACCGTCTTTCACACGGCGGCGGAGGGCCCCCATGCGTGTCACCAGGTTCTTAAACTTGATCACAATACGGTTGATGGTTTTTCGGTTAAAGTTAATTGATTCGAAATTAGCCATGACTTCGATATTAACAACAGCCAGGCCTTTTTCAGCTTCTTGCTTGGCTTTGGCTGGCGCGTTTTCGTTTCGTAAAACATCGAAAAACGGCTGGGCTTTGGCCTGATATTTTTTTACTTCACCGATCAACTGGTGAATTTTTTCGATGTATTCTTGTTCGTCATACTGAGTCTCTTCGTCTTCCAAACCGCGAAAGATCGCTTTAATCTTAATACGGCCTTCATCCAGACGCTTACCGAGCAAAATGATCTCGTTGGTGCCGATTGGAGACGTTAAGATGGCGCGAACGATTTCACGCTCCCCTTTTTCGATTCGGCGAGCGATTTCAACTTCACCTTCACGGGTCAGAAGAGAAACAGAGCCCATTTTTCGCAGATAAAGGCGAACTGGGTCATTGCCTTTTTCGTCAGTTTCATCGGCAACTTCATCCTCATCGGCTTCTTCTTCAGTTGCCGCTTCCGGATCGGCGAGAAAGTTTTGGCTTTCTTCGCCCTCTTCTTTATTTTTTTCCGTCAACTCGGTAATAATTACACCGTTGACTTCAAGAGCTTGCATGAACGAGTCCAGCACGCTGGCGTCAACAATTTCTTGTGGCAAAGAGTCATTGATTTCTTCAATCGTGAGAAATCCTTTGTCTTTCGCCGTCTTGATAAAACGTTGAATTTCTTCACGAATCAACGTTTGTTGTTCGGCCAACGACATTTCTTTGACCGGTGATTTTTCGAGATCGAGGGTTGCATTCGCCATCCGTTTTCCTTCTCCGAACAAGGGACCAGAGACCGTTTACTCTTTATTGGTGAGCAGTCTGTCTCTTTGGATATTCATAAACTGTTCCAGCTTTTCAGGGCTCGATTGATTACGCAATTCATTGGCCATTAACTTGGCCCGATTATTGAGAGAGCGCTTACGAATTGCAGTCAAGTAATCGCTCATGAGCTTTCTCTCCTCAGTTTCGTCACGTTTTTCGCTTTGCCGATCCGATAGGATTTCAAAGCAGCATGTGACAATACTGGGCTGATCGAGTTGAGACGCCAATGAAGCTGCTAGTTTAGCAAAATCCCCAGGAGTTTGTCTATAATTCTCCAGCGCCATTTCAAGCAACCTTCTCACTCCCGCGTGGGAGAAAATCTCAATTAGGTTTTGCTGACCGATCTCTTTAAGTAGACCCTCATTATGGAGTGCCAGGCTAATGGCAAATACCTCATCACGCGGCGCACCCTTAACGATGATTTGCGGGCTTTCAATTGAACTTTCCTCTGACAAGTTGGCTTGATTCTTGCCAGAGGCGTTTTCTTCCGGATGCGCGACGACTTCGCTTTTCTGTGGGGTTTGAGGCAGTTTGCCCGGAACTGCTGACGTATTTTGCCCGATCGGCCCAACTGGCGAAACTGGATTTACTGGTTTTAATTTCAAGGCCACCTTCTGAAGCGCCCGACGGATGAAGCCATTTTCAACGTCTAGACGTTGGCCCATTTCATGGAGATAAAGCTCTTGGAGTTGTTTATTTTCCATGTGCAAAAGAATCGGCGCGAGATTTTCGATCACGTTAATCTTTTCTGTCGGAGACGCGTGATAACTTTGCATATGTCGAGCCAAAACTAAATTAAACAAATCCGCAGCCTTTTCCAGTTCGAGAGCAAGTGCCTCGGGGCCATTGGCTTTGATAAAGTCATCAGGGTCCATCGCGCCCGCCAAAAAACAAGCCTTGGGCAAAACTCCGCCTTGAAGCAAGATCGTCAAGCTGCGTTCGGCCGCTTCCATACCGGCATTGTCGCCGTCCAAAAGAAGCTTCACATGAGTCGTGTAGCGCTTAATCAAACGCACATGTTCTGGCGTCAGGGCGGTACCGAGAATTGCTACGACATTACGAAAACCGGCTTCAAAGAGGGCGATAGCGTCCATATAACCCTCAACCACAATGATTTCATCTTGTGAGCGAACATATTTGCCGGATTCATTGAGCGCATAAAGAACGCGGCCCTTAGAAAACGCCGGAGAATCGGAGCTGTTGATGTATTTCGGCAGCGCATCCACATAGGTCCGGCCACCAAATCCCAGCACGTCGCCAGTTGGTGAAAAAATCGGAAACATGATGCGTTCACGAAATAAATCGAAATGCCCCTGACCACCTTTTTTTCGCTTAATCAGACCGAGACTTTCAGCCGCTTGAACCGGAACTTTTTTTTGTTGAAAGAACTGCGTTAGACCACTCCATTCTTCAAGAGCAATGCCGATTTTAAATTTCTCGCAAGTCTCTTCGGTGAAGCCACGCTTTTTCAAATAAAGTTTGGCCGGATGATCTATGGGGAGCTGTTTGAACTGCTGGTAATAAAACACCGCCGCTGCCCGATTGATTTTTAGAAGTAGGTTTTTATCATCACGGGTGGGCCCAGAATGACTGCCCTTACGATCGTCTTCAGGTAGCGGGATCGAAGCTCGCCTAGCGAGAAACTCGACGGCTTCCGGAAACGACATGCCGTTAAAACTCTGTAGGAAGTGATAAATATTGCCGCCCTTTTTACAACCGTAGCAAAAATACAACTGCGCATCTTCAGAAACTGAAAAGCTCGGGCTCTTATCCTGGTGATCTGGAAACGGACAACGGCCCATATGCCGGTGACCCGTGCCCTTGAGTTCTGTATGTGGCGCAATGACTTCTAGCAAATTATTCGCCTGGCGAACTTTTTCGATGAAGTCTTGGCTAAAAATAAGGCCCATAAGCTCCCGCTGATTAGAGAAAGGCGCGAGGGAATGAAGGACGTCGGTGTTTCTTAATTTAGTTTCGTGCGAACAATTTCGTTAATGACCTTGTTATCGGCAGTGCCTGAGGTGCGGGCGATGGTTTCTTTCATCACGGCACCCATTTCTTTCACTGAAGTCGCCTTCAGATCACGAATAACTGAGGTCACTATTTCTTCCACTTTATCGCGACTCATTTGCGCCGGAAGATAAGCTTCAAGAAGTTTAAGTTCAGCCGCTTCACCGTCAACGAGATCTTGGCGGTTGGCCTGTTGGTATTGCTCGATGGATTCTTTGCGTTGTTTGCAGAGTTTTTTTAGAACAGTGATGAGTTCATCTTCGTTGATCGGATTTGGACGCAGCTCAATCTCACGATTTTTAAAAGCTGCTTGAACCAGGCGAAGCGCATTGAGCTTCTCCATGTTTCGTTCTTTCATTGCGGTTTTAATATCTGTGGTGATTTGTTCTCTCAATCCCATACTTTGACCCGCTTTTTTGGAAATAAAGACCCTGTCTTATTACTGAATCAACAGGGTCTTATAAGTACCTTCGAAAATGACCTTCGAAATTACTCGTTACTATAAGCTTTTTTAAGCTTTTTAATTAAACGCTTACGAGCAGAGATAGACTTCTTTTTGAGTCTAACGCTTGGCTTTTCATAGTGTTCGCGCTTTTTAACTTCTGACAAAATGCCAGATTTCTCACAAGACTTCTTAAAACGACGAAATGCTTGTTCGAAACTCTCGTTATCGCGGAGACGAACTAGTGCCACAGAAATTCACCTGCCCTTCAAGACAAATGGGATGATGGAGTCAACCATCGAATCCGAAAAAGGATCCCTATCAGGAATGACATCGTATATCAGAGGCCGGCTACCCTGACAAACACGAACCTTAGGATAAGGTGAGAATAAGCGGATAGAGTTTGACCTGACGACGCTTTGCAATATAACTTACTCCCATGAGCCTGCAGAGCGAAGACGAAAAATGGATGAACAAAGCCCTGGAGCTCGCCAGCCAGGCGGCGGCACTGGGTGAAATTCCGGTTGGTGCGGTCATCGTCGAAAACGACCAGATTGTCGCTGAGGCTTTTAACCGCAAGGAAGCGCTCAAACAGCCCTTAGCTCATGCAGAAATCCTCGTAATCCAGGCCGCCGCCGAAAAACTCGGCCGCTGGCGCCTGACTGGCTGCACGCTGTTTGTCACACTTGAACCCTGCTTGATGTGTTCGGGGGCAATTATCCACGCGCGATTGGACCGGGTGGTTTATGCGGCTCCGGATCCTAAAACCGGTGCGGTCGATTCCCTTTATCGGGTTTTGGCAGATTCTCGCCTCAATCACTCGCCACTGGTGGCATCTGGCGTTTTACAAGAGCAAGCAATGCTGCAATTGAAACAGTTTTTTCGCAATTTGAGAAGCAAAGGCGAGACTTGAACTTGCGAGAAATCCGGCCGCTCCCCGTTGCCCGGAACTCATGCCGCCTGGAGCTTTTGTCCACACTGTGCACAGAATTTTTGTTCAACAGTTGTTGTGTTCGCGCAATTCGGGCAGGCGCTGCCACCGGCTGCTTTCTTTTTCGCTGGTTCTTCTTCAGTCAGATCGACGAATCCTTTTTCATTCCATTTTTCAATTTCACGCAAGATACGCCAGTTGATCAGAGCTTTTTTGAATTCAGCAATATCAAACTGCAATAAAACTGATTTATCATTTGAAATGCGTTTAGCAAACAATCCCTTGGCTTCCAGGCGAGCCAGATGATCACTATTGAGCGTCACTGAAAACTCGTTTTTAAGACGGTCAATCAACTGCGGAAAGTCCAGGGCGACAATGCCATTACGATCAGGGGTAGTGCCCTCGGCACACTTCAAAACAGCTGTGATCATGGTAATATATTGATCTTCAGGTTTCAGCAAATCGGTCTTGCCGCCTTTAAAATAATAATGCTGATAAAATTCCACAAAATTTTCGAGACTCTGCAAATCCAAAAATTGGACGTTCTGAATTTCTTCGGGACCATCCGGATTATCCTGGTTTTTCCCCATCTCCACTTGCGCAATTTTAAGTTTTTTCAGAAGACAAACCACTTGCTCAAGGCGTTTGGGTGACTCACTGAAAACGCGCTGCGCATAGGTCTTGGTCATGGCCCACGAAACATGATGTTTCGTGCCATCTTTTTTTGCCTTCAGATTCACGGTGTGCCAGAGTGACCCAAAAATTTTTGCAATCTGATCATCCGGGCAAGGTGTTGCTTCGCGCTCAATACGCAGCGCTTTAACTTCTTGCGTAGTCTGTTTCAAACGATCACCAAGGCTTTTGATTAAAAGTTTCACCAACTGCGGCTCGGCCTCAATTTGCGCTTTAAAAGAGTCCACTGGAATTTCAATGGCTTTGACTTCTGAGGTCGCCGTCGCAAGCAAATTATGTTGCGCCTGACCCCAGAGGGCAAACTCACCGATCATTTGTGAGGTCGCCGCTTGATAAAGTTCAATACTTTTTTTCGCTCGAGGGATCGCGACAGAAACCGTCCCGGTTTGTAACAAGTAAATAAACTGCGCGCGATCGCCCTCTTTGAAAAGCACATCACCCTTTTTATAAACTCGCACATTCGACATTCAATCCCCTCATTTTCCGCGTCTGACACTGAGCACTCCGTTCTTTTCGTCGCAGTCGCACTTTAAGTAAATGCGACCAATGTAGGGATATGCGGAATTCTGCCGCACTCTCAAGTTGAATTTGCACTGATCTCCGCTAGAAATCCGCCACTAAATCAGGTGAATTCGGGAGAAGGATTTCACCGAGGAGCAACGCCATGGGAGAGATACCAGATATCGAATTTAACCGCCGTGAATTTATGACCAGCGCGGTTGCGACTGGCGTTTTGGCTAGTTTTCCGGCGGTGGCGCGAGAGCCAGAGAACAAGGTAAAATCGACTCCCACGCGAATCCGCTTCAAAACAGTGAGCGCCAATCTCAACGTCAATGGGCAATCGCACCTCGTGCGCCTGGACCCGCGCGTTTCTTTACTCGACTTTTTGCGCGAAAACTTAGGGCTCACCGGAACAAAAAAAGGCTGTGATCACGGCCAGTGCGGCGCCAGCACCGCTCTCGTCAATGGCAAAAGAATCAATTCATGTCTTAGTTTAGCCGTACAAAATGTTGATAAGAAAATCACTACGATTGAAGGCCTCGCCAAAGGCCAGGAACTTCACCCACTACAGGCAGCGTTCATTAAACATGATGCTTATCAATGTGGGTTTTGCACTCCTGGACAAATCATGTCTGCGACGGGGCTCCTCGGTGAGTCCGGTGACACGTCTGACCTCAGAGAAAGCATGAGTGGAAACATTTGCCGCTGTGGCGCTTATCGAAACATTCTAACGGCCATCGACGAGGTCCGAAAAATGGAGAAACCCCCTGCAACCGTTTAATTATGAATCAACATCTGACCCCGGCAAAGCCATTGCCTCTCATGGGCGCGAAAAAATGTCGCGGTTTCTCGCCGGGGGGACCACACTCATCGATCTCATGCGGCTGGATGTGGAAAAACCTGCTCAAATTGTGGATATATCACGACTTCCTTTTAATAAAATTGTCGAAATCGCCTCATCCGTGCAGGTCGGTTCGCTGGTGAGTAATACCGATCTTGCCGAACACGCGCTCATCAAAACTCGATTCTCGGTCCTCGCCCAAGCCGGTTTGTCTGGTGCCTCACCACAACTTAGAAATTTGGCCACAGTGGGTGGCAACCTTTTACAAAGAACCCGCTGTGCTTACTTTCGTGATACCGCATTTGTCTGTAACAAAAGAGCGCCTGGAGCCATATTCCAGTAACTCCTTGCGCGAATGTTATGAGCAAGGTGCGAAGGCATTTAACTGGAGTCGGCGTCATTTTGAGCCGCGCAGCCTTCGCGAAAAAGACTGGTGGGTCGGTTATGGCATGACGAGTGCAACATATCCGGTAAATATTTTTCCAGCTTCGGCTCGAGTGGATTTGCGCCCGGATGGCACCGCCAAGGTGGTTAGTGCCACTCAAGATATCGGTACGGGCTCCGACACCGTCATGGCACAGGTCGCTGCTGAACATCTGGCACTCGATTTAAATAAGGTGCGGTTTGACTTGGGTGACAGTGATTATCCGAAGGCCTCCGTCTCAGGAGGCTCTTCAACAATGGCCAGCGTTGGTTCAGCGGTAAAAATTGCTTGTGA
>JAYVXN010000096.1:0-8021 GCA_043785085.1 Bdellovibrionales bacterium
CGGTGTACGTACGCCTCGTCCAGATTTTCCTGCGCGAGCCGCCACCTTCGGGCTTCTGGAGCATTCCGACTCGAAAGTTTATGCAACATTGGGGTTTACTCTAATCGAGACCTTGATTGCCATGATGATTATGGCCGGCGGAATAATCATGATCGCCAACGCTTGGAGCGGCAACACTCAACGCTTGCTGAAATCGCGAGTCAACAATACCATTGCGATACTTCTACAAAGAAAAATGACCGAGATCGAAGTCGCGCACCAGGACAAAACACTCGAAGAAATCAAAGAAGAAGACAGCGGTGATTTTGGCGCTGAGTATCCAGAATTTAAATGGACCATGAGTTCAAAAGAGTTTGAAATTCCAGATATGACCTCAGCACTCGTCACACGAGAAGGCGGCGCCGACGAAATGCTGATGCAGGTCTTGCGACAAATGTCAGAGTACATCAAACAAGTCGTTAAAGAAGTGACTGTTTCAGTCCTTTACCAAGGAAAATTCGCCAAACATGAAATTAAAAATTCGGTCACGACCTACATGGTTGATTATAAAAAAGAAGTCGCCATCGGCCCCAGTGGCGTTGGTGGCGCTGGAGCTGCAGGCGGCACCGGAGCTGGTGGTCCTACGACGGGAGGCAAATGATGCGCAGACATCTGCCCTTCTCGAAGGGCTTTACCCCAATGTTGCATAAACTTTCGGTCGGAACCGCTGACGCTTGCTCCAGAAGCCCGAATCTGACGCCTTGCTCAGAAAATCTGGACTCAACGTACGGCGTACGTACGCCTCGTCCAGATTTTCCTGCGCGAGCCGCCACCTTCGGGCTTCTGGAGCATTCCGACTCGAAAGTTTATGCAACATTGGGGTTTATGAAGTCATACCGTCTAAAGCGGAAACGCTTAAGGGGTCTCAGAACGGCTCAAGTCCTCGAAAAAATTCTGGCCAAAGCCAGTTGAGCTGTGCCGATGGCGCTTTGCCTGCCGCCACACCATTAATCGCGCTCTGGCCTCAAGAATAAGAAAACTAATTTGTTTTGTTTTCAGTGCAGCCGCGCCAGCTAAACCTGCGGCCCCTGCGCCAATAATGATCACATCCGCTTTCATGTGCTTTCCTTGAAGCTATTGTGCTTTATGCAATTCGAGAAATTCAAGGAATGTGACAGGAATGTGACAGGAATGTGACGATAAAGATAAAATCAATCGTGGCTTGATGTGAGCAGAACTTCACTACCATTTTTCTGACTTGTGGATTTTTCTGAGACTATGAATGAATCGGCACGGAAGCCTAAATTCAGATTTAGTCTGCTTTACCTACTTCTCGCCATTTGGATGGGCGTAGCCATTCACGATTTGATCGTCTATCGCACTCAGGTTGAGACCATTCCCTATTCGCAGTTTCTCTCTGACCTGAGCTCCGGGAAAATCGATTCTGTCGGCGTGACCAATGATCGCGTGGAGGGTAGCTTTAAAAATGTTGCAAATGGCCAACCGTCGCACTTTGTCGCTTTGCGTGTTGAAGATCGTGATCTCAGCCAGAAACTGATCCAGGCGCACGTGCGCTTTGAAGCCATTCGCGAGAGCGCCTTGTGGCGCGATTTGCTGTCTTGGATTGTCCCGGCGATGATCATGGTGGGTTTTTGGTGGCTTTTGATGGGCAGGATCGGCCGCGCTCAGGGACAATTTCTCTCACTTGGAAAATCCAAAGCCAAAGTTTATGTCGAACGCGATCTAAAAACCAAATTCAACGATGTCGCCGGCGTCGATGAGGCCAAAGAAGAATTGCAGGAACTGGTGCAATTTCTCAAGGACCCGCGAAAATACAATCGTCTCGGCGGCCATATGCCGAAGGGCCTGCTTCTTGTCGGGCCACCCGGAACCGGTAAAACCCTCTTGGCTCGCGCAGTGGCAGGCGAGGCGGGTGTGCCCTTTTTCTCAATCAACGGCTCCGAATTTGTCGAGATGTTCGTGGGCCTCGGGGCTGCGCGTGTGCGTGATTTGTTCGAAGAAGCCAGGCGCCAGGCCCCTTGCATTATCTTTATAGATGAACTCGATGCTCTCGGAAAAGCGCGTGGTGGCGCAGGCATGAGTGGCGTCTCAAATGATGAAAAAGAACAAACTCTCAATCAGCTCCTAGCTGAACTCGATGGTTTTGATGCTTCAATTGGAGTGGTGTTGCTCGCGGCGACCAATCGCCCCGAGGTTTTAGATCCGGCACTCTTGCGCTCGGGCCGCTTTGATCGCCAGTTGATGATTGATCGCCCTGATCGGCGTGGTCGCGAGGCAATCCTTAGAATCCACATGAAGGATCTTAAAATCGCTGCCGATGTTGCGTCCGAAAGTCTGGCGGGCTTAACGGCCGGATTTTCGGGGGCTGATTTGGCCAATTTGGCTAACGAAGCGGCGCTGATTGCCACTCGCCGCGCAGCTGAGAGTATTGGGGCCAGCGACTTTACGGCAGCTATCGAACGCATAGTCGGTGGCCTTGAACGGCGCAGTCGCGTGTTACAGCCAGAGGAAAAACGTCGAGTCGCGTACCATGAAATGGGTCATGCGGTTTTGGCGCTTGATCTTGATAAGGGTGAGGCCGTGCATAAGGTCAGCGTGATTCCGAGAGGTATTGGTGCTCTCGGCTACACCATGCGCCGACCAATTGAAGACCGTTATTTGATGAATCGCGATGAGCTTGAAAATAAAATGGCGATCCTGCTCGGCGGTCGGGCCGCTGAAAGCATTTTTTTCGCCGAGGTCTCAACCGGAGCTTCCGATGATTTTGACCGAGTGACTGAAATTGCGCGTTCGATGGTGACCCGCTACGGCATGAGTGATGCGCTGGGACTTCTCACGTATGATCATGAATCGTCGCCTTTCCTTGATGCGCGGATGATGCGTGGACATGATTACAGCGAAGACACCGCCAGGTTGATTGACCGCGAAATTATGAATCTGGTGGATCGTACCTATCACCGCGCGCTTCGAGTTTTGCGCCATCATCGGGCTTTAGTCGAAGAGGGCGTGAAGATTCTGCTCGTGCAAGAAACTCTCGATGAACAAACCCTCATGGATCTTTGGGAAAAGCATCTCCACCGAGTGCCGCCAGCTCCAGAGATGCATGCGGCACTTTTAAACTTGTAAAATTTAGTCGAGATGATAGCGAACGCTGGTCACCACAATATCACGACGGCCGCGAAGGGCAGCATAAAGGACGATGGCCGTTTGGTTGTGCAGCAGCTGATGATACCATTTGGAGGTCACAAATTCGGGAATAATGACAGTGACCATGTCATCATCGGTCTCTCGTTCCACGTTATCAATGTAATCGACAATCGGCGCGATGACGGAGCGAAAGGGTGATTTTAATATAATCAACGGTACCGCAGGAGCGTTGTCCGCCCATTCTTTTTTCAGGGCTTCGGTGGCGTCTTGATTAATTTCAACATAACAAGCACGCACATCATTTGAGATCGACAATGCATAGCTGAGAGCATCGATCACGCCTTGATGGATTCCTGAGACCGGTACGACCGCCGTGTGTTTTAGCGGCCTCGCTTCACGCACGGATTTATTTACCGGCCGATTGAGCTTTTCAGCCGTAATCACATAGTGACGGTGAATTTGCTTAAAGAGCAAAACAAACAATGGAATCAAAACCACCACGATCCAGGCGCCATTAAGAAACTTGGTCACGCCCAGAACCACTAAGACAACGGCCGTAGTGATTGCACCTAGAAAATTAAAAACCAATGATTTTTGCCAATGCGGTTCACGGTCGCGCAGGTGATGCAACACCATGCCGAGCTGCGATAGGGTGAACGACATAAAAACACCCACCGCATAAAGTGGAATCAAAAGATGCGTGTCACCCTTAAACAGAACGATCAAAATGATCGCCGCTAGACTCAATCCGGCAATGCCATTTGAAAACACCAGACGGTCGCCGAGGCTCGAAAGTTGCCGCGGCAAATAGCGATCTTTGGCGAGCAGTGAAGACAAACGCGGAAAATCCGCAAAGCTAGTATTGGCCGCCAAGATTAAAATCAAAGTCGTTGAAAGCTGAATGACGTAATAAAAAATGCCGTCGCCGAAAATCGCATGGGAAAGAAGTGAAACCGCAGTTTCGCCTTCTTTCGGAATGATTCCGTAAAGGTGCGCCAAAACCGTGATCATTAAGAAAAAACTGCCCAAAATAAAAGACATCCACGCCATCGTGGTTTTAGCATTGTGTTGCGCAGGTTCTTTGAAAATCGGAATACCGTTGGAGATGGCTTCAATACCGGTCAGAGCTGAACAGCCCGATGCAAATGCGCGCAGAAGCAAAAAGACGGGAATAGCGGGATATTCCGCATGCACGACCGAAGCGGCCGCAGCGACATCGCCATTGGCTAAGCGCCAAAAACCTACGGCGATCATTACCAAAAAAGAGGCAATAAACAAATACGTCGGCAGCGCAAAAACATTCGCTGATTCCCGCACGCCACGCAAGTTAAAGAGCATGATAATAATAATCACCGCGACGTCAATCGTTGCTTTGTGCGGTAAAATTGCCGGGTAGGCTGAAGCTATGTTTTCAATACCGGCTGCTACGGACACCGAGACCGTCAAAACATAATCAATCAAAAGTGCTGCACCCGCAACCAGGCCGGCATTAACGCCGATATTTTCGCGGGCAACGGTGTAGGCGCCGCCGCCACCGGGATAGGCATCAATCGTTTGGCGATACGAAATCGTCACCACTAAAAGTAAAAGGGCAATGGCGCCGGCAATGGGTAAAGACCACGAGACCGCCACCATTGAAAACAAAGATAGCGGAATTAAAACTTCTTCGGTCGCATAGGCAACTGAAGACAAGGCATCTGACGAAAGGACAGCCAGAGCTTTCCATTTCGGGATACGTTCATTATGCATTTGTTCGGTAGTCAGTGGATCGCCGACTAAAAAGCGCTTGAGCTTGCGGATGGCCATATGCGTAATTACCTACTTTTATCTTTGGCTAGGTTGATACCATAATGGCGTTGTGTCAACAATTCCCGAACGCTGCGTAGAGTGAAAAGTTTAATCATCTGCACGACTTTAGTGCGAATTTGTAGCGACCTCGTCTTTTGTCGAGAAGCCTAGTTTGACTTTGAGCGAAACGAGCAAGTTTTAGACTAGAGCAAAGTCCCTGTTTTGCCGATGTACCTCAGAGGAGGACACCGATGCGGGAGTTTTGGTTGCGAATGCTGTTTGCCGGCTGTTTATCAGCCACCGGCTTTCTGGCAACGTTTCATTACAGCCATAAAATGCATGCGCATCAACAAGTCCATCACAGTGATAAGCCCATTGCCTGGTTGAAATCGGCAAAAAATGAAGTGCAACGTAAACCGACTGATCGTTTCATTTGGCAGCGCGTGGCTCTGCAAGACGGTTTCTATTCGGGCGAAGCCGTGCGGACCGCTAGTGACGCTGTGGCGCAAATCGAATTTGCTTCAGATAGCGGCGATGGCACTGTCATCGAACTTGAGCCCGACTCGGTTGTGGTGATTGATGAAAACGAATCCGGTCTGAATTTGGATTTCAAACAAGGAAATCTGTTTATTCGCTCCAAAGGCACAAATCAAAAAGCCATGACCTTGACGGCTGGTGAGAAAAAAATCGCCCTCGAGCAAGCAGAAATCAGTGTTGGCAAAACTAAGAACGGTGCCTTTGACGTCGATGTTCTTCAAGGCAAAGCCAAAGTGGTTGATGCCAGTGGCGCGATCGTGAAAGAGATTAAAAAAATCAAGGTGCTTTCGCCGGTGCTTTCGCAGCCGATCTACGCACGGCCGGACAGTGATGATACTGTCGAGATCACCTGGGAAGTCGTCGACAGTGCCTATCAAATCACAGCGGTCGCCGGCGCGGAGAGAACCACTTTGCAAGAGATCGATGGATCGACGAGCGGAAGTGCCGGGCGGATGCGGATTCATCTGCCCATCGGCCGAAGTTTTTTTCAATTAAAGGCCAGTAGTACCCGCAGCGATCTACCGCCCTTGACCAGTTCAGTCCTAAAAGTTTCAGTACTGCCAAAAATTCCGGCTGAACCTTTAGAGCCCGGCAAAAATGCCGTCTTAAAATACACTCTGGGAGAAAAGCTTTTATTTCGCTGGGCCAATCCTGGACTCTTAGAAAACATGACACTTGAAACCGCCCGGTCATCGGACTTTAAAAAAGATTATTTCAATGGTCAGCGTACCAACCAAACTGAAACTAAGCTGATGTTTAAAGACTATGGCATCATCTATTGGCGGGTCAGTGGCGCACTGAAAGGCACGACTGAGCAGATTTCTAGTCCGGTTCAGGAGCTGACCTTACAAGCAGAGGAATTTCAAGAATTATTGGCCCCTGTGCTGAAAGACCCTGCCCTTGAAAAACATTTTAGTTATACGGATATGAATGATTCAGGCGTGAACTTATCGTGGCAGACCGTGAAGGGTGCGATCGGCTTTGAGGTGAAGTTGACCTCTGATATTCCTGACCAAGCGCCATTTACCTACAAGGTCACGCAGCCGAAGGTCACTCTTCGAAATCTCGGCGTGCACACTTTTCATTGGTCGGTTATCGCCAAAGCGGGAGACGGTCGACTCTCTCCTGAATCTGAAATACGCAGTTTTAGCATCGATGATGTGCCCGCTTTGCAATGGACTGATCATGAAACTCGCTTTCTCTATCGCTCAGCCAAGCCGAACCTCGAAGTGAGCTGGGAAGCTGGCCCTGTTGAAACGAAGAGTTGGCGTGTCCGTCTCAGAGGAGAGCGTGAGCCAGCGGCCGAAGCCCCTTGGCTTTATCTCACGGCACCAACCGCTAAAATTGCGCCCCCCAGCGATGGCACCTATTTTCTGCAAGCAGAGGCTCTTGACCAAAAGCGCCGAACCATTGCAAAAACAGAATTGCGCTCAATCGCGGTCGCACCCGCTGACCTTTTGCCGGCACCCAAATTTTCGGAGGACCTCGGTCTTGAAATTATCGGTCGCAAAAATAAAAATCTTGAAGTGAACTGGCAGCCGGTGACGGATGCCAAAGAATATATTGTCACACTCAAAGCAAAAGACGGACAGACTCTGCAAGAAGTGCGAGTGCCTGAAAACAAAGCCAGTCTGAAAAAGCTCGAGCCAGGAGAATACACCGTGACCTTGCGCACTGTCGATGGTGGCCGTCGGCCCGGAACGCAAACCATTTCACGAGGCGTGCGCGTTCTTGAGGCGAGTGACGTGCAATCGCCGAAATTGATGAAAATTAATGTGAAGTAGGCTGAGTTTTTGGCGTACCCCTTCCTCCTGCGCGAGCCTGCAGAGGCCGTAGGCGAACAGAAATGCAGTGCCTAAGAGTTTTCTAAGCGACCTTGACCTTATCGACATGCCCGGCTTCGTATTCGGAGTAGGGAGTTTTGATTTCATTGAGTTCGCCATTCGCACCAAGATAACCTTTGACCTTAAACATCTTGATCGCCTCGGACTTGCCTTTGACTTCGGCCGCTCCCGCAAAGTCAAAGCCATAATTTTTGCTAAGTTCCTGGCTGGTGGTCGCGCTGACCAGAAGGTCCGTGCCGAAGGCTTTCGTTGATGATTCGATTCGTGAGGCCATATTGACGGTATCGCCGATCACCGTGTATTCCATGCGCTCAGTTGAGCCAATTGTGCCAGAAATAGCAGGACCCGAATGAATGCCCATGCCGATTTTGATGGCGGTTTGGCCACGAGACAAGCGTTTGGTATTGAGTTGGGCGAGAGCCGAGCGCATTTCGAGCGCGGCTTTGACGGCAAAGAATGAATCGGTGCCGGTGGTTTTGGGTGCACCCCAAATAGCCATGAGGGCGTCACCGACAAACTTATCAACCACGCCATGGTTCGCCGTCACGATTGAGACCATGATTTGAAAATATTCGTTGAGCATCTCAACCACTTCTTCCGGCGTGTGGCCTTCACTGAACTTAGTGAAATCGCGAATATCGCTAAAGAACACCGTCACCTGTTTGCGACTGCCACCCAGATTCAAGTCACTTTGCAAAAGATCGG
>JAYVXN010000097.1:0-7999 GCA_043785085.1 Bdellovibrionales bacterium
TCGGCACGCTCAATTTGCTCAGGTTCGGTCAGCTCCTTCGGAGTTTTTATATTCTTTAAATACTCCGCCGCCTTGAGGTAATCTTTTTCATGAGCGGCAACCGCTGCTAAGCGCAAATTGAGCTGGTCCGGTTTTGGCAAGAGCTCGATAATTTTTCGCTCGCGCTCACGGGGTGTGCCTTTAATTGCATAAAGTTTATTGAGAGTGTCGCGATAAATATCACCGGCTTCTGTTGAAACTCCGGCTTGCTCATAGGCCCGGCCGACATAGTATCGGGTATCAATTCGATTGGAATTTTTCAGCCAGGAATCGGCATATTGACTGTTGAGCCGCAGCGCCTCGATAAAATTGCCCTTCTCGACATTGGTGCGAATATTGGCGGTGATCGCTCCAGCAATCCGGGATTGAAATTTCTCTTTATTGGCCAAGTGCGGATTGTGCTGATAAAAATTAATCAGCTCTTTAGTTGCCACCTCATGATTGCCACGACGTTCGAAGCCATCAGCGATCAGGAGTGTCACGAACTCATGTATTTCAGGCAGCTCCATGTCTTCAGTCATCTCCGCTATTTCGTTCAGAGTGCTTTTTATTTCTTTGTCTTTCATATCAGGCATGCGACTCGTCAGCATGCGAATATGTGCGATAGCAGCCCCGGGAGTTTCACGATAGCGAAAATAACTTTCTTTATAAGCTCCGACGACGCGAGTGGGATCAGCCCCCAAAATCTCAAGAATTTCGCCAATTCGGGTCATGGCATAACCACCATGTGAATGATCCGGGAATTTCTGTAAATATTCGCGGTAGGACTCAAGTGCTTCTTTGTAATGATCACCGCTAAATTGGGCTTCGGCCATATTGTAATAAGCGTTGGCAAAATCTTTGCCTGCCTCAGGATATTTTTTTAATGCCAGTTTGTAGTTTTCAATGGCTCCGGCAAAATCCCGGCGTTTAAAAAACACATCACCGCGTCGATAAGCGGCTTCATGTGCATCTTTTTTATTTCGTGCATTTTTCTCTACGTCATCTAATGGTGCGAGAGAATCGTCGTACTTATTCAAATTCAAATAAGCTTCAGCCATCGAAATTTTTGCCTGATCGCGAAACTTTGAATCTGGTTTCAAACGCAAAAATCTTTGAAAGGTTTTAAGGGCACTGAAACTATCTTTTAGATCAAGGTAGGTGTAGCCCATCAAAAGTAAAGTGCGCGTGGCCAAAGGTGAGTCAGGATATTTCTCTGAGAGGTGGCGGTACAGACCCATCGCAGTTTCAAGGTCACCGGCGGTCTCATCAGTCAGGTACAAATTGTAATAAGTGTCGGCCATCATGTAGCGGATAATTTCGTCGTATTTTGTTTCAGGATATTGCTTTAAAAAAAGTTTCGCGGTCTTTAAAAAAACGGCACGACGCTGATTTTTGAAGAGCGTCAGGAGCAATCTGGCTTCATTGTTTTCTTGGCCGTTTTGCGGTACGATTTCGTAGGTTGGCGGCGCCCCCAGCAAGGCTTTTAAATGCGGCGAATCGAGTTGCAGCATCGGAAACTGAATATAGAGATTGCCGCGACTCGCAATTAGTGACTCTTCTTTAATCTCAAAATCCTGCACAGAAAAGCGGCGAAACTCAGGATCACCACCGTCAAAAATTCCGTGCATGACGTCTTTTTCGTCACTGGCCAGCGCTTCGCTTTTCGGACCATCGATTCGAAAGAAATCGCCCGAGGGTTTGCGATTTTCTTCATTAGTGCCAGTTTTCTTGGCAATCTTGTCTGCCGGAACTTTTTTCAAGGGTAAAGCGCTTGGCGCTTTTGCAGGAGGCGGTAACTGATGCACGATGACACTGGAGTCTTCGTCTTCATCGTCCTCGTCATCAGCATCTGCGGTCTTCGCCTTCTTAGTAAAAAAGTCGACCACCAGCTGCGAGGGCTGGTCAGTCAAATAATCAAACGAGTCAACAGTGCCTGAACTTAACTCAAACGTCACCTCATTGGTGCCGTCAATTCCGTCTCGATTGACTTGAATTGACTTAATCAATGGATCAGAGTGGGTTTGCAACGCTGCTATGGTTTCAACGGTCAGAGCAGGCAGGCGTAAAACTAGGTGATTATCTTTTTCTTTTCGTAACAAATATTTCCATTGGCTGGCGCCTTTGAACTTAATATTCGTGGCATCGCTGATACGACTGATTTCAACGGTGATTTGCGGCTCGGCTAAAGACGGAGATGTGAAGCTCAAGACAACGACCAAGGTCGTTAGTGCGACGAGGATGAGGTGTTTAAAGTTTTTGCGCTGCCAGAACGTTGTTTTCACGTGTCTAGACTCCCCTGATATGGTGTAAAGCATATTGGGTGCCAAGTTTTTTTCGCGTTAAGTCTCATTAGATTTTATCACAAGGCAGGTCATGACCTTCAGTCCCGACAAAGAAATGACATGTCTTGAGATTTTGACGCCGCTATAATCTCAAAATGAGAGCCGCGAATTGGCGGAAAAAAGTATTATCTTGTAGACGTAGGTCTAAAGATGAAAAAAAATGTGTATTTGATTGAGAAAATGCCGATCAGAAGATTCACCTGTGTTTACAACAAGAAACAGCGACATGACACAAAATCAACGAATGCAAAAACGACGATCCTTCATTTCCTTGCTCGCACTGTGCCTCCTCATAAGTGCTTGTGTTTCTGTCAATATCGGGCCGAAGAAAGCCACGCGCTCAGAAAAAGTCAGTTTTCGCGAGCCGCAAAGTCCGTTTCAAGCTCTGAGCGGAACAAAAGCGGATCATGCTTGGCAAAACAAGGGTAACGGCAATTCGATCTCTTACTTCTCCACCTGCAACGATCCAAGTGATCCTCCGCTCGATGCCGTTCAACGCGAAATGTTTTCTGATATTGAAAATCAAACTGTGCTGAAAAATGAAGCGCGAAATTTCAACGGTCGCGAGGCACTCATGTCTGAAATTGAAGGTCTAGTTGACGGCGTCAAAACCCGCATTGATTTAATGGTCTTTAAGAAAAACGACTGCATTTACAGCATCAGTTATGTCGGCGTGGCAAAATCCTTTGCTCAAGACATGAGTGCGTTCACGCAGTTTTTAGAAAATTTTCGAGCCCCGTGATGATGGATGTCATAACCGTCTTAGGCGATAAAGTTTTAAGTTTCGTTCGTAGCCTAGGCCAGATGGCCGTGCTGTTTTGGCAGTTTCTGACTGAATCAGTGCGGCGACCATTTGAAGGAAAACTCATCACCGAGCAGGTCTATCACATCGGTATCCGTTCACTCAGCATCGTCATTGTCGCGGCTGCCAGTACCGGCATGGTAATGGCTCTGCAGTTTGGCTTAGGTCTCAGCAAATTCGGCGGCAAGCTTTACGTTCCGAAAATCGTTTCACTCTCAATCATTCGCGAACTTGGCCCCGCCTTCACCAGCATTATCCTGGCCGCGCGTATCGGTGCCGGAATCGCCTCAGAAATCGGCTCAATGGTGGTCACTCAGCAAATCGATGCAATTCGCGCACTGGGCACCTCACCGATTAAAAAAATCGTCATTCCACGAGTCTTGGGCTGCCTGATTGCCATTCCCTTTCTCGCAACCATTGCAAATCTGGTCGGGGTCGCTGGCAGCCTTCTCGTCGGAGTTCATGAATTAGGACTGGACCCCGGATTCTATTACGAAAAAATCCTCGCCACCGTCGTCGCCCGCGATTATCTCACCGGCATTGGCAAAACCTTCTTTTTCGGATTTTTTATCGCCATCATTTCATGTTACTACGGCATGAATGTGCGCGGTGGCACACGCGGTGTGGGCATGGCGACCACTAACGCCGTGGTCATGTCTTCCATAACGATTCTCATCAGTGACTTCTTCTTAACAAAACTCTTCTTCCTAGCATTCGAGAGGGGTTAATGGCTCAAGACGCGGTCATTCAAGTCAAAGATTTTGAGAAACGCTTTGGCAAAAAGCTCGTGCACAATGGTGTCACCTTTGATGTCATTCGTGGCGAATGCCTCGGTCTCATCGGCGGCTCTGGGGCCGGCAAAAGTTTAATTCTCCGAAGTATGATCGGTCTCGAAAGACCCGACAAAGGCCACGTCTATGTGGATGGCGTCGATATCACTGGAATGAGTGAGCGCGAGTTGGTTGGGATCAGAAAAAAAGTCGCCTACGTTTTTCAAAATGGCGCCCTCTTTGATTCCATGTCTGTCTACGAAAATCTCGCTTATCCGCTGCGGGAACACACCAAATTAAGCGAGAGTGAGATTTCCAAAAAAATTATCGATATTTTGCAAGAATTCGGTCTGCAGGGAAATGAAAAAACCATGCCCGCGAATCTTTCCGGAGGCATGCAAAAACGTGTCGGCCTGGCGCGCTCGATTATCATGCAACCCTCTGTGGTTTTGTATGACGAGCCCACTGCCGGTCTAGACCCCTACAACACCAAGCGCATTCAAGAGATGATTTTGACCTTGAAAACCAAGGGCGTCACCTCAGTTTTCGTGACCCACGATATGCCCAGTGCCTTTGCAGTCTGCGACCGAATTGCCCTGTTACTCGATGGCAAAATTCAAACCATCGGCACGCGCCAAGAACTTGAGTCGCACCCCGCTTCGCGCATGAATCGTTTCATTAACGGAGAAGAACTCTAAGAGGATTTTATGGAACAAGAATCAAAACGAGTTGAATACAAAGTCGGACTTTTCGTTTTAGTCGGCCTCGTCTTAGTCGCCTTCTCGATTCTGGTCCTTGGTGGCAATCGCGTTCTGTTTACGAAATATGTGCATTACGTCGCGCACTTCAAAGAAGTGCAAGGTCTCTTCCCTGGCAGCGTCGTCTCTCTCGCCGGTATGCCGATCGGAAACGTCGATAAAATTGAATTTATTCCCGGCGATGTGGCCTTAATTGTCTACATGGAAATCGATGCCAAATACGCTTTTCGAGTCACCGCGGGTACTACGGCCGACGTTCGCACGCAAGGTGCACTCGGCGATAAATATGTGTATTTAACTCCTGGCCCGGTGACCGGTCCCGTCGTTTCTGATGGCGCGCAAATTCCTGTGGATGATTCTGGCGATATTATTAAAATGCTCACCAGCAAAGAAGACGGCGTTGGCCGCGCGCTCGAACTGATTAAAGAATTGCATATTCTCATCGCGTCGTTAAACGCCAACGGCCGCACCTCTGGTCTGATGGAAAATGCCTCACAAGCCGCCGGTGAAATGAAGAAAACCATGATCCAGCTTCAAGGCCTTTTAGCCGATATTCATGGTCAGATGCCAGAAAATAAAAAATTGAAGTCTGCCGTTTCTGATCTGGCCAGCATCATGCAGAAAATTGATTCGGGCAAAGGCACGCTTGGACAGCTGATCAATGATCCGAGTCTGCATCAGAGTTTGAAGGCTTTCTTAGGCGGATCGCCACGGAATAAATATATGAAAGATATTATTCGCGAAAGTATTCAGCAGAATGAGGTCGGGAAATAGGATTAGTTTATGAAGCGTCCACGGTCTAGTTGCGTCGAAAGTCCGAGAAAGTTTTTTTTGCTTGGCTCATTTGTACCGCATTTGTAGCTATACGTCAATTGGCAGGCACAGTTGAATTCCTTGGGAAAAACCTGGAGGCCTGCCATTTTTAAAATCAGGAATTTTGGCGAGAGTGGTGTCAGGGACTTTTTGCGTTTCTTTATTTTGTGCGAGGGGCTTGGTTTTCATTTGTCACTCTGTTCTTTGGTTGAGATTTCAGTTTTGAGGATTTGGCCTACCTTGAATGGGTGGGTTTTGCCCACACGCGGGCGTTCTTATTTTCGCTTCAGGCCGCGGGGATTTGTGGGCTCGCAGATTTCAGTTTAATGGCCTTGGTTTTTGTATTTCGCCCTATAAAGGTTATGAGTTCGGCAAAACAAACGTAAGTTTTCAACCTCATTGCTGCCACCTTCGGAGACTGCCACGATATGGTCAATCTCAAGCTGAAACCTCGTGCCACATTTCTTTTGCGTCTTCGGATCAAGATATTGGCAATCCTGATCGCGCTGAAAAACAAAACGACGTGTTAATGGCGTGAGTGGTCTTCGGTAGACTGTTGTCGGCTGAGGTTTTTGACGCGTGGGTCAAGCGTTTTCAAATCATGGTTTTTAACGACGCCGATTATGCCATTCTGAGATCAAAGACAGGTACAATCGATGAAATGGTCGAAAGCCAGCGGGAGCAAGAACTGTCATTTGCGCCTGGCTACCTTGAAATGATGACTGATTGGGTGTCATTGATTTCGAAGCGCTCCACTCTTTAAACTTGCCAACACCACCGCCAGACGCAGAAATGTCGAAATTTTAAGAGTCTAATAAATACCTTATATTAATAACTATTTTACTCTTTTTTTCAAAATTATCGCGATCCTTTTTCAACCTATATTGCACTGCATTACCATACCGTGTTAAAACTGCTGCAACTCTTTATCTGAAAGGACGTATGCAATGAAACTCAAAGCACTTTTTTAACTCTCTCGCTTTCACTGGTACCAATAGCTTCGCCGGCGGCCATTTCGCCAGAGACTCTCGATACCAATGTCGTTATAAATGATTCAAATTTAAGTACTCAAGAAAAAGCCGAAAGTCTTGCCAAAATGGCGCAAAAGCTCGTGACTCCGGTGGGCTTCATGTATGCAAATGAAGTTCTCGATCAGGCACTTAAGCAGGACCGCACCAATGAACGAGCGCAGTTTTTAAAGGCATTCATTGCGCCGACCTTGCAACTGCGCGGAATTCTCAAGCGCATTGAGCCCATGACCATTACCGAAACGGCAGCGGTTCAAGCAGAACTGCAAGAGCTCAAGAATGCCATTATCGTCAATAGCGGCCTGCAAGCTTTTTTAATAGATGGTCAGCCCAACCTGCACTCAGAGCAAGAGTTGCAAACCGTCGTGGATGGCTTTCGCCGAGAACAAGATCGGTTTCGCCTCTTTGTGAAATCTCATAAGACGATGAGCATTGATCTTGAGTTCAATTTGGTCGACTCACTGACTTTTAATGAAAGAAAAAAGATGTGGAAAACCTGTACGGTGAATTCACCGACTCAAGGAGTTTACCTGATCTCGGCTTGCGACTTCATCAGTCGGCAAAGTGCGCAGATGGAGCAAGCGGATCTGGAAATTATTCAGCAAGCGGCGACAGGAGCTGAAATCTACACCATCTTGGCGACCTCTTATGATGCCACGGGGCTTTACCGCATCAATAAAACAATTCGTAAGGGATACAAATTAACCGAGAAGCAAATTCTCACATTTTTGCGAAGTGACGCCCATTTTGGGCAACTGCGCGCCAGCCACAGCCTCGCCGATATTAAAGCGATGGGTGCCGATTTATTGACGGGCGCGCGCTGGGCGCAACGCTTACAAGCCAGTTTATGCCCGACCCAGGCACCTTCGAGTAACGATAATCGCCCCGGTATGGTTTTTGAGAAAGGCATTTGTCTCATCGATGGCACCGGCCGCCGCCCAGTGAAGGTCGAAAATGTTTTGAAAGTTTTAGACATGGCTTTATCTGGACAAAGCATCGAAATTTACTCGAATAAGCAAAAGCTTCATGCCACCGATATTTCCGGCCCGGCCCCAGTGAATGCGATGGTGACGAAGGTTCGACCGATGGCATTGGTCCAAAATCCGGTCGCGGATTTGAAAGCCCTGTTGCCGCAGCAATTTGATTCTTGCGACCGCGCGGTCGGCGTTGGTGAAGAGACTCTTGGTAATACCTTTCAAAATGCAGATGCCACTCGATTTCTGAAATCTTTAGGCTCATTCAACTCAAACTGCCATTAAGGATTTTTTGTGAGAACACCGAAAACTCAGATTTTTCAGCCGCGAATTAAAATCGCGGTCTTTTTAATCCTCCTGTTTTTTTCACGCGTGGCCTTTCCAGTCACTCAAGAAATGACCGATTTTCACTTAATGAGCTGCCGGGCGACTCGCTGTCATGAGCTGACCACAGCGCACTCGTCACAAGGCTCTTTGGGTGTGTTGTATGT
>JAYVXN010000098.1:0-7981 GCA_043785085.1 Bdellovibrionales bacterium
CCGATGCGTTTGGTTTTGACGATTCCGGTGAACAGACATTGCCCAGCATTTGAACTTCGAACGAGACAAGGTCGTTTGTCGCCATCAAGAGCCATGGCAAAACTGCCCAGTTCGTCATTCCAAAATGCGGCGTCAAAGCGCTCTTGTAATTCGAACGCTTGCGTTTCGAGCTGCAGGGCCAAAGCGTCGAGTTGAAAAAGCCGCGCCAGTTTGGCTCCCTCAAGTTTGGCAAGAAAGACATAACCCTGAACTTCAGCCAGCGCAATCGGGCCTTCGGCATCGCTGCCGTCAGCATGAAAAACAGAATTGTGAGAATCCTTCCAGCCTTGCTGACGCAAACCCTGTTCGGTCTCGGACTGATATTCAATAAAGCCATCTCCATCAAGATCGCCATAACTGTCGATCCATTGAATCGCTTTAAGTACGGCCGGCCAGATTTTCTCGAGAAAGCCAAAATCACCGGTGCGTCGATAGTAGGCTCCGGCCAAGATGATATACAGAGGAGTCGAATCAATACTTCCGTAGTAGCGGCCAAACGGAATTTCTTTTAAGTTGGCCATTTCGCCGTAGCGCACTTCGTGAATAATTTTTCCAGGTGTGGAATCTTCAATTGGAACATGTTCATGGGCCTGGGTGTGCGTTAAAAATCCAAGGGCGCCGCGCGCCAGATCAGGATTGGCCCATAGGCATTCGAGAGCCGTGATGATGCCGTCGCGGCCGAAGGCGGCGCAAAACCACGGAATTCCAGCATACGGATACGAATAACCGGTATCCGTTGCGGTCGTCAACATCACGAGATCGTCCCACGAGCGATGTAGCCAGCCATTGAATTGTTCGTTAGAGGAATGTACGCCACAAAAATGATTTCGTCCCATCGAGTGGGTGAGATAAATCTTTTCAAGGCCTCGGTCAAACTGCACACGCGAAAGTTGGTCGTCATCTTGCAAAAAATGATAATCAATGTCGATTTGCGACTGGCCGTGTGCTGGGATGTTCACCATAAAGTGGAGGGCGCCGTCCTTG
The DNA here is from genome assembly GCA_043785085.1 of Bdellovibrionales bacterium. GTDB lineage: Bacteria > Bdellovibrionota > Bdellovibrionia > Bdellovibrionales > JAMPXM01 > JAYVXN01. The sequence goes on from JAYVXN010000098.1 coordinate 1,024, forward strand.
ACCTGATACGAATCAATATTGAAGCAGATTTTTGTTTGCCGTTTTCGTTCGTCCAAACCGATATAGCTAAAGACCGCGCCATTTTCATCGAAAACCGGAGTTTCAAGATGTCCACGGCGCCCGCGTTTCATGCCGCGCACTTCGAAAATATCAAAAAAGTCGACGGCGAATTTGAGAAAGCCTGGAACCCGTAAATCAGTTGGACCATAATTATTAAAAGTGATCCGTTCATAGCAGCAGCATTGCAGAAGAAACTTTTCGCGGTGAATGTAGAGGGTGCTCTTCTCAAGAAAGCCTGAATCAGGTAAATGCATATCGGGGTTGGTCATATCTACTTTCAAGACTCCGTTATCGTCTCGCAAAGTGGAATTCAACAACAACGGCCGAAATTCTTCTCCGATTCTGAATTCGACATGTGACAGATGTCGAGTGCCGCGAAAGAACACGCCAGCTTCCTTATGTGTCACGGGTTGCACGTCGCCAAAGCGGTCAAAGATGGCAAAGGACTCACCATGTTTGAGAATTCGCGACTGATTGTCCGCGAGAACCGATGTTGCTAGAACATAGTATTGATCAGCAACTTGCAGGATGGGATTCAATCAGAGCCTCCGTCGTACAGCATGGAATTGATGGTGGTCTGGGTCGATCGATAGGGCGCTGAAAACGGGAGAATCGCTAAATTTTCCCGCGCGAGTCTGCGGTAAAGATTAACGTAGTCGCGAGCCATGCGCTCGGCTGAAAAGCGCTTTTCAAAATCAAGGCGGCAATCGCTGCGTTTGATCTGCCCTAGGTTTTTAATGGCCCGAGCGCCGTCATCGACATTACTGACAATAAAACCATTGTGGTTGTGGCGCACGATCTCTGGAACAGAGCCTTGCGGATAAGCAATCACAGGCGTTCCGGCCGCCAGGGCCTCGATCATAACTAGACCAAATGGTTCGGGCCAAGTGATGGGGAAGAGCAGCGCCTGAGCACCACCGAGAAAACTGGATTTTTGTCGGTCATTGATCTCGCCAATGAATTCAACAAAGGGTTCTTTAAATAAATGCTGGATCGTTTCCAGGTATTCAAGATCACCTTTGTCGATTTTCGCAGCTATTTTTAATTTAAGACCAGATTTTCTGGCGATGCCAATGGCTTGTTCAACGCCCTTATCCGGCGAGATTCGGCCTAAAAATGCAACATAATCGGCCGCCACAGGCGAGTAAGGAATTCGGTCGGTGGGCATACCATGGTAAATCGTGGCCCGCCAATTGAGTTGGGCTGCAGGATTACGCTGATTATTTGAAATAGAAACAAGTGGGATTTCTGTAAACTCGTTTTGTAGAGCTCGGTAGTCACTGAGATCCTGACGGCCGTGCATGGTGGTTAAATGCGGCGTCTTTAAACGGCGGGCGAGAGGCAGATGTAAGAATTCATTGTGAAAATGAATGACATCAAATTCGCCGGATTCCTGAAAGACTTTTTCCAGAAGTGCGATGTGTGGCGCAATTGGCTCTTTGCAATGAGGATTTAAGCGCAGCGCTTCTGAGCAAACTTGGCGCAATTCCGCTCGAGTTTGTGAATCGCCGCTGGCGTACAGAACCACCTCATGGCCCAAGTCGATCAGGGCTTCGGTCAAATAAGCGACAATTCGCTCCGTGCCGCCATAGAGTTTTGGCGGTACACTTTCATACAGTGGCGCCACTTGCGCGATTCGCATTTGCTGCTCCCAAATTAGATTTCTTGTTTTAGCGAATTCTGCCCGATCTTTTCGACCGCATCTGGATCCACTTCGATCACCACCGCTTCCGACTGCATTCCAATGTCGAGTTGCGCGAGCAGCTTTTTTGCGTCCATATGACTCATGCGAGCTTTAATGATCTCTCGGACTCGACCCACCGGGAAACGATCTGTGTATCGAACGACTTGATAAATATGATCGGTGTCCACAACCTGCCTCCTCCGCTTCGAATCTCCAGAACTATGCTAATCATTTGCACGAGACCTTTTATTTACGTGTTTTATTCATGAAATGCTCTAAACAAGATGGTCGCGAAAACGCCTCATTTTGCGTTCGAAACTAAATGATTTTGTGACAATATCGCTAAGAATGACGTTGCTGTTAGACGCTCTACTGAGAATGAAATGTCCTGCAGCCGTTAGTCGTCTCAAGGCAAGCGCGTATTTCGGATGTGGTCATTAGTTCATCACCCGCGCAGCCGCTGATGCCAGTAACTGAAGGAGATCACGTTCTGGGATACGTTGATATTCGGGAGGTCAGTCGCATACCGGAGGCACAATGGCATGAGCAGCAGGTTGGTCAAATCATGCATGGCAATGAGTCGGGCTTGAATGTGACTCCGGAGACCGACGCAGAGGTCGCTTTTAAAAAGATGCACCTGCGGGGTTTGAATCAGCTTTTTGTGATTGCCAATGATCGTCTCGTCGGGATTTTGTCACAAAGTGGCTTAATGAAGTATTTGAATTTATCACAAATTTAGTCCCGCCGGCGGGACTAGTGGCAGGTGAAATTCAAGTTCAACATCTGCATGGTCCTGACTGACAGCGGTCTGAGCAGGCAAGCACTGACGTAAGCTGCTCAAATAAAGTCTGTCGTCGGCAAACAAAAACGCATGTTGTTCCTCTGGCGACCGGCTCGACAGATGGACGAGAAAGCCTTCAGCCATGAGAGTTTCATTTTTGCTATTGCCCTGGGTCATCACCTTTACCATGCGCTGGCTTCTGAATAGAGTTCAATTCTTTTCATCGAAAACCACTTGCACCGCCAAGTTATTCGTCGGTACAGTCACATCTCAAATTAAACAGGGAGAATCTTAATGTTACAAGTTGGCGAAAAATTTCCTGAGTTCAACTTACCGAATCAAGATGGCAAGACCCGGCAAATGAAGGACTATGCGGGGCGCTGGTTGGTTCTTTATGTGTATCCAAAAGATGATACGCCCGGCTGCACGATTCAAGGAAAGTCATTTACGCAGACAAAGCAGGATTTTGAAAATGCGAAGATCTCTGTGGTCGGTTTGAGCGCCGATGATGTTCAGTCGCATGAGAATTTTTGCAAAAAATACTCTTTGAGTGTTGAGCTGCTGGCTGACCCGCAAGCGCTGTTGTTAAAAAAAGCCGAAGTCGGACAAAGCGAATACAAGGGCACCATGTATTGGGATCGCACGACCTTTGTGATTGATCCACAGGGGACACTTCGTAAAGTATATCTTAAGGTGAATCATGAAGGACATGAACAAACTCTGCTCAAAGATATTCGTGAAATGTCGGCGCACTGATCCAAACTAAAAAACCTCGTCCGCTGAGGTCGGCGGATGAGGTTTTGGACTCTGTGAAACGAATTTATTTAAAGTCGATATCGTGCCAAACACCACCAATGCTGTCGCCTTTGTCATCGCCTTCAACGCGATTTAGGTGGTAGGTGTAGACCGGTTTACCGTCGATTGTTAATTGCAGTGTGCCGGTGGTGCGATTGATGGTGCCATAAGGCGCCGGTAAAGCTTTTGCTTCCGTGTCGCTCAACAAAAATGGCGGCCACTGTTCCGCACATTTTCCGTAGCAAGCTGATGCGTCTTTTGCATCCATGTCGAAAGTGTAGAGAACTTCGCCGTACTGATTGCCGACATACTGTTTGGTCTCTGTTCCCTCGACAACATTCACCGCGCGAGTGAGGTCAGCAGCTGAAGCGCCAGCGGCGCAAACAAATGCTAAAAGCATTGCTGTCAGTGAATATTTCAATTGAGCTTTCATAAAAAATTTCTCCTGGTTTGTCTGCTGTGCACCCGGCAGACGAATTTAATTAAGTTTAGGAACGGTGCCGTTCCCCGTCGAAAATCCGACTTCGTTAACGAGACTGAAAGTAACCGAAGTCTATGGCTGTGCACACTGATCTCATCTGCCGCATATGGTATGATTTGGTACTATATTTAGATCGTAGTTAAATAAATGAAATATTTAGATATTTAAGATATTGAGGCGATGCGTACGGAGGCTTGCTTGTTTCTAGACTTAAGAAATCTCGAAATGAGACCGAAGCATGATATGAATCGAGGGCATAGAATGTGCCCCGAAAACACCAGGAGGGTTTATGAAATCATTACTTCTCGTTCTTTTGGCGGTCGCATTTTTTGGCGGATGTGCCAGCACCAACCGCGAAGACCGTGTGCGCAAACAAGTTTCGTGCAGTTCAAGCCGCAATTGTAATCGCTAATTCATATTGAATTTTCACCTTCGGGCCCGATGCAGAAACGAAAACCGGGTCCGATTTTTTTCCAATATCTAACACCAACCGTAGTTGAAACTCACGCTCACTCTGTCCTCGGTGCTGAGGTTGACGCTGACCTCATGCCGTAACCAGCTCTCAAATAAAACCACCTGGCCCGTTTTAGCCGCGTATTTTGCAAAGGATTGATTGCGCTCATGACAGCCGTCTTGTTTAGTCGGGGAATTCATCAGTTGGCTCATGCGCGGATCTTCAAATTTTAACGCTCCTGAACCGCGCGGCGTCTTCAGATAATAAGTGCCACTGATCACCGAAAGGGGATGTAGGTGCGAGGTGTGAAAGGTGTTGGGTGGCATAATATTGACCCAACAGCTCGTCATCGCCAATTTGTCACCGCGAAAATCCATTTCAAGGTAACGGGTGAATTTTCGCAGATGGCGATCAATCTGATTTTTTAGCGCAGCGAAATTAGGCGAACTCAAATGCAAATGATCCATGCTTGAATAAGAGGTGAAGCCGCCCCGATAATGATCGGTTGACCAGGCTTGACCAGCCTCATCGACGTCTTGAATTTGATAGGTTTCGCGTAAGAGCTCCGCATTGAGCCGCTGAGCGCCGGTGTGTTTGAGCTCAGTACAATAAATCGAAGTTGGAAACCAAAGTTTTACGTTCATTTTACCCTCTTGAATGCACTGGGTTATAGAGTAGGAGAAGACAATATGCAATCGTTCTGCGAAGGCAAAGTGCCCGCCAGAGCGGTACCTCTTGGCATTGTTGTGAAATACGCTAAACTATTGCCACAGGCGTGATAATTGGTCGCGCTCGCAAGTAACCTTTCATCGCAAAGTCTGGTTAAAATGGCTCAGAAGTCGCGTCGGTATTTCGTTTTCGGTGATATCCATGGTTGTGTGGAGGAGTTGCATTTTTTACTTAAATCTTTGCCGCTCACGCCGGACTCTTGTTTAGTTTTTCTCGGCGACTATATTGATCGAGGCAATTATTCGCGGCAGGTCGTCGACTTGATTCTTGAAATGCGTGAGCAATATGAGGTCATTGCGCTCATGGGCAACCATGAAGAAATGCTCCTGGAGTTTTTGGAGCATCCGGAATCAGCGCTATCGGCTTTATTTATTCTCAATGGCGGCAGCGCCACTTTGGCCAGTTATAGCCAAGACAATGGTCAATTTCAAATTCCGAAAGAGCATCTGGAATTTTTTCGCGAACTCAAACATTTTCATGAAACCGAAAATTATTTTTTTGTGCATGCGGGTGTTCCAGAAATTCCGCTGACGGAGATCTCTCTTGAAGAACACAGTCAGGACTTGTTATGGATTCGCGCGCCGTTTTTAAATAGCCACTTCGATTGGGGTAAGCTCATTATTCACGGTCACAGTGCGCGCAAAGAGCCCGAGGTGCGGCCAAATCGCATCAATCTCGATACAGGCTGCGTCTACAACGGCCGCTTAACGGCCTTGGAGTTGCCTGTTAGGAAGTTTTATGGTGTCGATAAGATCCGCAAAAATGAAAATCCGAGCTTTATGATTCAAAAGCAGGAGCCCCGGGTCGCCGTGCGCTACAAGGGATCGATTAAGGTTGTGATTGACCCAGATCTCCGACGTTTGCAATTAGAGACGATTAACTACAATCAATTTGGGCTCTTGCTTGGCGAATTCAATGAAGCGCAAACGCCATCTTTAAAAGACGGTGAGCAAATCACCGGATTGATCGGTGAGGCCCCGGAGCGGCAAATCCATTTTGAAGGCGTGGTGGTTCGAACGGAATCACGCGGTAGTGGCATTCTCTACGGAGTCAAAGTCGAGCGTATTTCAACGCCAGGTGAGGGGCTTCCCGCAATCTGAGCAGCTCGTTTCAACTGCAGCTGCTCGCTGATTTTCGACGGCATCCAACCCAGCGGGTTATCGCTCATACTCAATGCCGCACTCACCAGTACTTCCGCAAATAAGTCAATTTGCGGAGTGACGGTTTCATTTTCAGAAGAGCAAGCGGCTTGCGGGCTCGTCACGTCGTATTTTCGGCAAGTTGCTGGACGGAGATCGTAGATACGACAAGCTCGGTCCTCTCCTAAAAAGACACAGCGGATGCGAGACAGTTGAAATTGATCCTCAGTATTAACGTCTTTTGTCGCCACAGCTTGGCGTTCAAGCTCTTCTTGATCAATCGTGAATCCATCATGAATCAGTGTGGCTAATAAATCAGCTTCATCTTCACTGATTTGCTTTGGGAAAGCTTCATAGCAAGCGGCGCAACCTTTGCTGCAACTCACCTTGCTTTTATCGACATTGCCACCTTTTTTGTCCATGAGTTCATACAGAAAGAGAGCTCGTTCCTTGCCTTTGTTCAGGCGGCTAAAGGCATTGAAATAGTGTCGAAAGAGAGCCATAACTTCTTTCGTGTGAAGTTCGAAATCCGCCAAGCTGAGATGGCGTTTAAAAAGCAGCAGGCGATATTTTAGTTGTGGGGTGAAATGGCCAAACCAGCTGAGAAGGCGTTCAATGCTAAGATGATCGTTTGCCGTGCTTTTGTCTGACATGAACAAGGGTCCTTGGAGTTTCGAGGTTTCAGAAACCGCTACGGAAGCAGAAGTGTTCAATTACCATACGGCTGAATCTTTCGCGCTCACAAGGCCATTTTCAAAATCAAGGCTTTCTTCGAGTCGGTCTCTAAACCCCAATGTTGCATAAACTTTCGAGTCGGAATGCTCCAGAAGCCCGA
>JAYVXN010000099.1:0-2395 GCA_043785085.1 Bdellovibrionales bacterium
GTTGAAGAGCGACCAGTGACCATCTCTGAAATTTACAAAGCGCATGCTGACGGGTCATTGATTGAAATTTTTGGGACCGGTACGGCAGCTGGCATTTCGCCGGTTGGCCTACTTGGTACGCGTGACGGTGATTTGCATGTTAATGGCGGTAAAGTCGGGCCCTTGGCCAGCGAGTTGTACACGTACTTTCAAGATTTGAATTATGGCCGACGTGAAGATCTGATGGGTTGGATGAAGGAAGTTTAAATGCCTTTGGACACTGTCCCCAGTAAAATTTCGATTGAAGCACAAATCGAAGAGCTGAAGAAGAAACATCAGGCACTGGTCCTGGCGCATTTTTATGAAGACGGTGAAATTCAGGAGATCGCGGACGCAATCGGCGATTCGCTTTTTCTGGCCCAGCAAGGACAGAAAAGCCAAGCACCCGTCATCTTGCTTGCCGGCGTTGTTTTCATGGCTGAGAGCGTGAAGATTCTTTCGCCGGAGAAAAAAGTTCTCGTTCCTGATTTGCGGGCGGGATGTTCACTCGTGGATCACTCGCCCTATGATAAATATCTTAAGTGGCGGCTGGAACACCCTGACCATATCGCCGTCACCTATATCAATTCCAGTGCAGAAGTTAAGTCGATCTCGGATGTGATTTGCACATCGAGCAATGCTGAAAAAATCATTCGCGCTATTCCTGAACTTCGCCCGATCCTCTTTGGACCCGATCGAAACCTCGGTGCCTTTCTCGCAAAAAAATCTGGCCGAGAAATGACTCTGTGGCCAGGGTCTTGTGAGGTTCACGTCCTATTTTCAGCGCAGAAACTATTTACCCTTAAACAACAGCATCCCCGTGCCATTGTCGTGGCTCATCCCGAATGCGACGAAGCCGTCCTTCAGTATGCGGACGTGGTCGGTTCAACCTCACTTCTTCTGGAAGAGGTTAAAAACAATCGTTCAACCAATGAATTTATTGTCGCTACGGAAGACGGTATTTTTCACCAAATGAAAAAGGTTCGGCCAGACGCCGTATTGATCCAGGCTCCGGCCGAAGGATCTTGCGCCTGCAATCAATGCCCCTATATGAAGATGAACACTCTTGAAAAAATCCGCGATGCCCTGCTGAAGCTCAGCCCTGAGGTGCAAGTTGATCCGGCCTTGGTCTCTCAATCTCGGCTTTCTTTACAAAGAATGATGGATATCACCGATGGCCGTTCGGTCAATTGGCCAGAGCGTTTTACCGGCGCATGACTATCCATTCTGAAGAACTCGCGACGCGATTGCATCAGGCCCTTAAGTTAGAAGAAACTTTTCACCTTGCTATCGCTCCTGACTGGAAGAGTGCTGGCGACCGCGATCATCGACTCCCCATTCGCGACGGATTATTAAATGATCTCCTCAAGCACTTTGGCCGGGAGATTGATGCTGTCACGGCCCAGGCGATCCTTGATTTGCGTCAGCCCCCGAGTACCGAGCGCTTCAGTATTTCGATTTCGCACACACCAGTCCTTGGCGGCTACGTGTGGACGTTGCAGCCACACCTGATTGGTTTTGACCTTGAAGTCTGCGCCCGGGTGACTCCTGAAATCGCACGAAGAATTGCCCAACCAGGAGAACTTGAACAGGCGCCGACACCGGCGGCGCTTTGGGTTGCGAAAGAGGCCGTTTTTAAGTGTCTACTCAACCAACACCAGCCTAAAATTTTGACATCCGTTGAGATCAAATCCTGGGAAACAATAAATTCTGAGACGTTTTTATTTCGGGCAAAACTGCGAGATTTGCCTGAGTCATTACAGGGGCTTGGCGCGACCCTCACAATTGATGGCGTGCAAATTGGACTATTTTTTATGAACCGCTCAAAATAAATTCCATCCTTCCGAAGAGTCTAATGTGAGTTTAGTCTAGAATTAGGGGAGGACACTGTGGCCCATCCACGAAATGATTCGGAACGACGGATCTCAAAACGAGAAGAAGTTGAGCCGATTGAAATCAAAAGTTTTACTTCGCTCGATCATCTCACCTTAATTTCACGCACCGGGCACATTATCGATGCCTCGCGCACTGGATTCTTATTGCGACTGTCCCGATCGGACTTAGTGCCGAAGCAATTTCGTGAAAACCTGTCGCTTTCAGTGCTTAATGACACTCGGGTCATGCTAACCATTGCCAATATGAACCTAGAACTGAGTGGGCGAATCACGCGGACCAAACGCCTGGATAAAGATTTCTATGAAATCGCTGTGGATTACTCTGAGGATGCTGAAGATTATTGGCGCGATCTCTTGTTTGAAATGCTCACGGAGCCGACGGAGATTGACTCGGAGTAGGCTTTGCGGCGTCTAAAAAGCGGCTCTGCAGTTTCGTCACTGATAATTGAAGGTTCGACTGAAGGTTCGACGACCCGCCAGCG
>JAYVXN010000100.1:0-7951 GCA_043785085.1 Bdellovibrionales bacterium
AATAGTACGAGCCGCTTTCTAAATAATTGCCCTGATTGAAATACACATCAGCGAGGTTGATTGCGATCTTAACTGCTGATGGCCCCTTATCAAATGCTCCCAAGTAGAGATGATAGAAGACGCGGGCGCGCTCATAAAGGTATGCGCGCTTTTTCGGATCTGATTCTTTTTTAGCCAGAGCGTGACTACGAGTGCCAAGTTCGCGAATCTGGGTTTCAAAAAAAACGAACGCGGTCTTTTTAAGTTGCGGACTGAGAGTGTAGTGGGTGGACCAGTAAAAGTATTTCTCGATCACAAACTGCATTTCTTCGACCGGCACATCAATCCGATTTTGAATCGGAATCATCAAGAGCACTTCTTGATAAATATTGACGATTTTTTGCGGATCGGCGGTGCGCTCGCAGAGAGTCCGCAGCAGTTTAATTGCGAAACTATATTTTTTCAGAAAAATATACCGATAGGCGAGCTTTTCAATGGTTTCTTGAAAGAGGGTCTCGGTCGGAGCCACGCGGGAGTAATAGCCGACGGGATCGGCGCGATCTTTAAAAACTTCGGTAAACGCGCGCACTGAATCGATCAGAGCTTCTCGTTTGATATTGCTGCGCGTACCTTTCGATTTCAACGAGACTTCTTCCGGATTGTCTTCTTCTTTCAATTCATTATCGGTGGCCACCTGTTCAAATAGTTTCAAGGCTTCCGTGTGATTTGCAAATTGCAGTGCGATCAGGCCAAGACGGTAGCGTGCGGCATTTCGTTCAAACGGAAAATGACTGTCTTTAACCGGATTCAATTCGGTTTGGGCCTGTTTAAAGTCTTGTTGATCGTAAAAATACTGGCCGAGCAAGAGCTGAACCTGAATGGCTTCTTTTGCCTCTGGAAAACTTTTAACCAGAGTTTCTGCGGTTTGCACAAAAGCCGCACTTTCATCAATAGATTTCTGCGCAAGCGCCAGGCGATACATGACTTTGTCACGTTTATCAAATTTTGGAAATTCCTTCAGAATCTGCTGGTAAACGCCAATTGCATCTTTTTCAGCGGCGACGACCGGCGAGAACTTCTTCGTCGCTTGGACTTTGAGATCGGTGTTTTTATCATGCTCCATCTGCAGGTAGTACAGCAAGGTTGATTTCTGTGAGAGTAAATCTCCCAGTTGCATGTAAAGGTTGGCGAGAAATGGTGCGCTTTGATTCTGGGTGATTTGCTCGCGCAGAAGTTTAATTGATTTTTCCGCCCGATCTAGCATGGACTCCAGCTTCGCCTGAAACTTCGGATCTTGACTTGCGGAATGGTCATCACCGTCGAGATTTAACTCATCTGTGACTGCAACATTGGCAGCATCGTTTGCGGGAGGATTCGCGGCTTTTGCGAATGTTCCTAGCAATATGAGACTCAAACAAAGGTTTATAGTTCGCATTTGTTTTCCAAAAGACCACGGTACAGCAATCTCTCATCACGCCAATAATCGCCCCACTGGAGCCAGTGGACGCGAAAATTTTTGTCATCAGTTTCGTCAATTAGTTTAAGGTTCACCACAGGCGGCGGGGCCGCGAAAACCCGGTCTGGATCAAATCTTTCGCGTGCGACATCGAATTTTAAAAATCGTAAGCTTTCGCTTAAGATCACCAGGTGTCTGGCGAGTGCTTCAAGTGCCCGGTCCTGAAAGATCTGCTGGCTGCGAACCATCATGGCTGATTCGCTGGAATAAAGAAATTTTGCCAGTGATTGTAGTCGAGCCGGTAACTCGCCCACCCTTGCACTTTCGGACTCAAAGGCACTGAGCGTTTGCGTGAATTGACGGTACTCTTGTGTTTCAGGATGCTCGATTTTGGCGAGCATCGGATATTTGGTAAGCGGCTCTCCAAGTTTGATGCCATCGATAATCTCGCCAAAGTCTGCCTGAAAACTTCGAATCAAAGCGTCGGTTGACGCAACCGAGCAGTACTCGCGGTGAATGAGGGCGCGTAAAACATATTTTTCCAGTAGGCGCGTCGGTCCCGAAGCGTGAGATTCAAAATTATAAAGCAGGCCCAGAGCCTCAGAGAAATGTTTGAGTTGATACTGGCTCCAGGCGGCGTCCAGCCAATCCGACGGCGTTACGGGATTGAGTTTCAAAAGAAATGAATCGTAGATTTCAAATGATTTATCGTATTGGCCCAGCTCGTAACGAATACGTGCCAGTGTGCGGGCCGCTTTTTTAGCGAGACTCAGACTCTCAGGTCCAGTGGCTTGCTGCAGAATCTTTCGCAGAAGATCCATCGCCTCATAAGGCTGGCCGTGGACATAGGCCTCGCGCGCTTGAAAGAAGAGATATTTCGGAAAGTTATCCTTGTCGATTTTATTAAAATAGTAATCCGCCCACTTAAGCATTTTTTTATCGACATTCACGAGTGCCTTATAGAGCAGGTAGCTTTGTCCGAAGTTATCTTTACCGGGCGGGTCGATATCACCGGGGATAAAATAGGCCCGCGTTGAAAACGGGTAACCGAGATCGATGAGTTTTATAATTGTGCCGTAAGCAAGTTCTTTTGAGTTGAGATCCGAGAAAAAATTGAGAATATCATGCGAGCCGGCCAATGCTCCGAAGTACATTTCGTGATTCATGAGCTCCGTGACCAGCTGGCTCCAGTCATCGGGGTTTTCGGCAATCTTTGGAATTTGCCCCTGCCATTTTTCCGAAGCCATAGCTGGCGCCGCACTAAAGAAAATGGGCAAGATGAGTAGTAATTGAAGAACTGCCTGCAACCTTTTTCGAGGTCGCAAACGCACAAAATTAGAATCCATAGGCCGTTCCAAAAACGAAAGCTAAATTGTTGCCAACATTTCCGAATGAGTAAATGTCGCGCACTTCGGCTTTCCAGGAAAAATCCTGATTCACAAAAACTTCATACCGCCAGCCCATACCAAGACCGACAGCGGCTTCTTTGTTCGTCGAGAGAAATGCCGGGCCGATTAAGGCAGCACTGCGGAAGTACCGGATATACTCCTTAAAAAAGACAAACTTTCCGTAGGCGAGCACATACTGCAAGTTTGATGAAATGGAATAATTCAATCGCTCAATCTGTATCGGGTTGACATTATAATTCTGAGCCAGAGTCGAAGTCAGTCCGGAGTCGACTGTATAGATATAATCGCCATGTAGGATTTCCCAGGAAAAGGATTTGTTGAAATACCGCGTGTAACCCACATCTAAACTAAAGCCATTGTAGTAGGGGTTGAGCGGCCAGATTCCCAATCCAAAATCAATCAAAGAGGATTTCGGATTCTGGTAGGTTTGAACCGCTTCGACGTTGACACCATCCAGTGGTTGAATGCCTGGGGCGCTGTTCGAAGCCAGGGCTTGCGGCAGATGGATCAGGATCAAAATCGCAGCGGCTAAATTGAGGGTCACGAAATGCCTGAATTGTCGTTGCATGGTAAGACGCTATCGACGTCCGTCTATCTCTGTCAATTAATTGCCAGATCACCTGGACCTTGCACTCAATTCTGTATCAAATTGTGACGATCCCAGGCCCACGATCTCAACACTTATCTTTTTTATTAAGTCCGGTGCGCAAACACTTCGCCGCAGAGATTTGGAAACGGCAAAACTCCGAGAATGCAGGATGAGAGTGCGGGATGAGAATGCGGATGAAGAATGCAGAGGAATGCGGGATGAAAACTCTGACGAGCTTTTATGCGCTTGTGATTGGTTAGTCAAAATCCACTTGATATTCTCATTCTAGATCCCAAAAAGTCGGCTGATTTCAAGCAGTCAACGATATCGCGTTGGCGGCTATTTTGCATTTGTGAAGGAGAAGAGATGACCGTCCGAATTTTGGGGTGTTTATGAGATTTAGATTGGCTAAAAAAAATTACTGTCTCATTTTGATCGTGCCACTTGCGATGATATTTTCAGGAACACCGGCCCAGGCGAGACCTGTCAAACAAAGTAAAACTAAACTCGTTAAGACGATGGCCGTGGCTCCGGTATCGACAGCGACCAACGTCCGAAAGCCCGCCTCTTTATCAAGCTCATCGTCCTTGGCGGCTGCGGCCGATCCTAATCGCGCCGTTGAAGTGCGGGGCCAGGCTCGCACTTTGTCGATGATGCTGGTCCTGAAAAATGGCAAAGAAAACATTAATTTTATTCAGGTCCGAAAAGACTATAATCCAGAAATTCAGGCAACTGAGTTTTAAGTGTCCAGTTAGAATCCTTTCGTAAAAAATCCAATATCAAAGCGGTTTTAAGACCAGTTCTTTCTCCTCAGATAGACATTCATCCCTATTTTTTACATACTCAATTGATAGGGGGATGCATGGCTAACATGATTAAGTTTATGAGCGAAAATTTCGCGCATATTTTTCCGATCTTACTCAGTGGTGCGATCGCCCTTCTCATTATGATCGAACGAACCATCGCGCTCGTTTGGTCTTACCCGATGGAAAATTTTGACGGCTTCTTTGAGCGGCTGCGCTTGTTGATCATGAAAGACAAAATTCCCGATGCGGTTGCGCTCTGTGAACGGTTTCGCAGCAAGCCCGTGGCACGAGTCACGCGCGAGGGTCTGATGCGTGCGCACCAGCCGGAAACTTTAATTGAGAACGGTCTGCATATCGCCGTCAGTGAGGCCACCGAAAAAATTCAAGCGCGAACAGCATTTTTGGCAACTATCGCTAACGTTGCCACGCTGTTTGGTCTTCTCGGAACGATCGTCGGTCTGGTGCGATCATTTGAAGCGGTGGGTTCAGCTAATGCTCAGGAGCGCTCGGCACTTTTGGCGGCTGGTATTTCAACTGCGATGAACGCGACGATGATGGGCTTGGGTGTGGCGATTCCCTGTATGATCGCCTATGCGATCTTGACCAGCCGTACAAATAAGATCGTTGCCCAGATTGATCAGTCAGCGATTCGAGTGATGGATCTTTTGCAGCAGCGCTATTATGCCATCGAAGCGACTCCGCCGAATGAAGGCAATGTTTTTGATGATCCAACTGCGGTTGATTCACGAGTTGCGGCAATGCGAGGCCGCCGGTGAGCGCAGGATCCAGCGATTCCGGGCAGGATGTAGAGCTGAACCTGGCCCCGATTATCGATTGTTTTACTGTTTTAATCACCTATTTATTAGTGACCGCTTCATTTTTGACCTTGTCTGCGGTCGACGTTGGCGTTTCTGCAACTGGGGCCGGCGCACCGGCTGAACCCAATGCTGGACCACCACCGATGGTGATGACCCTGGAGATTAAATCCGCTGGAATTATCACGATTCAAATTCGCGGTGGACTTGAGGCGAAGCAAATCGATTTTGAACTTCCAGCGAAGAGTTCAGGAGCTTGGGATCCAGCGCAGCTTGATGCGAAACTCGAAGAAATTCAGAAGCGCTGGCCGGCATTGACGGAAGTCAGTGTCTCAGCCGAACCAACAGTCATTTACAAGAATATCGTCAAAGTCATTCACGAGATTCAAAACGTCATGCCGAAGGTCTTTATCTCAGGCTGATGATTGCGAGAAGATCATGCGAAAATCGTTTATGAAAAGAAAAAAAGCAAGCGGCGACATGTCTTTACAAATCACGTCGATGGCAGACATTTTCATGATCTTACTGGTGTTTCTGTTGAAGAGTTATGCCACGTCGGTCACCAATATTGCGCCATCGGCGCATCTTTCATTACCAGAAGTTTCAAAAGGCAAGGGCGTCATTAAAGAAACGCTTAAAGTTGAGATCGCCAAAAACACTGTCTTAATCGATCAAAAACCAGTCGTGAAGCTGAATAACTTTGAATTCGATGCGCAGGAAATGGCTGCTGGAGCAACCTCACCAGCGATCTTAAAGGCATTCAATCAGCAACGCACGCAGTTGCCCGAAGCTAATAAAGACTCCACACTTCTTGTGATGGCGGATCAAAACGCACCCTATTCAACGATCAAACGTGTGGTGGCCTCAGCTGCGGGGGCGGGTTTTGTAGATTTACAATTGATCGTAGTAGAGACAGAGTGATGGGTGAAGCGTGAGACCGAGACCAGACGAATATCTCATTACAACATCGATTGGCAAAGTCAGCCGCAAGTTTGTATGGAATAGTGAAGAAGCCTCAGATCTGGACCTTCCCGGTGGTTGGACCATTGAGAAAGCCGGCGATCAGCTGCGTATCCGGGATTTCTCGGACCGCGAAAGTCAGGATTTTTTCGCTATCAATTCGCTCATCGAAGGAGAACGGCAAAAAATCAATCTGCCGTCGGCAAAAGCCAAAAACGGCAAACGGCCGTTGGCCGTAGAACTCGTTAAGCTCAAAGCACCACGCCCGGTTTATACGGCTTTGCCTGCACCCAATGCGCTCCACACACCAGCACCACGACAACTGTGCGCCTTTTATGGACAACGTTATTTTCTGATTCGCTATCGTCCGGTTGCGACGTCGTTTCAGATCAGCATTGGTGCGACCCCTATTTTTCACTATCATAAGTCAACACGTGGCTTTGTGATTACCTCGGATCACGCGGGCCTCAAGGTGAGCGTGGGTGGACGTAAAGCTGTGATTGCACCTGGGCAGTCGGTGGACCTTCCAGAAGTTGATTTTTTTCGCGCGACGTTTATTACGGGCGTGCATTGGTGGCGCATGCGCATGGTGCCGACTCCGGATGCGCAGCCGCCACTTGAAACCGACGAGAGTGAAGAGGATTTACGTGAAAAGTCACGGCTGACATATAGCACGGTCTCATTTCTCAGCCTTTTTACGGTCTCGATGTTTGCAATCTTGTTTGCCGCAAAATTCGCACCTCCCGCACCTAAAGTGGTGCATGCGGACGTGGTCTTAAGGCAACCCAAGATTATTCCGCCGCTTCCTGAGCCACCGAAAATCGTCGAGAAGGAACCACCACCTCCGCCGCCAAAGGTCGTAGAAAAAGAGCCGCCGCCGAAAGAAAAAGAACCAGCCCCCAAAAAGCTGGTACAGAAAAAGCCGCAACCGAAAAAAGTCGTGCAGAAAAAAGAACCGTCAAAGCCAGTCGCGAAAGCTGAACCGCGGTCGCCCAGAGCGCCGGTCGTGCAAAAAGTAGTGAAAGAGCCGCCACCTGAAACTTCGAAGGCCGATCAAAAGGCTGCCGAGCAGCAGGCGCAACAGCAACAGCTGATGAAGTCGCTGGGTTTTCTATCGACGTCTAAAAGCAGGCCAGTCGATACCGCCAATTATGATATAAAAAAAGGCCGCTTTACCAATTCTCCAAACGTTGGCGGGATGACGAGTAAATCGAATGTCCTCGATAATATTGCCAAGGGTGCCGCTGGCGATGGCAATATCAAAACTCGCTCAGCTCGAGAAGTCGGCTCCAATGTCAAATTTGCCAAGAATGACGGTAAAGGCTTAAATGACGTACAAGGCAAAGTGTCTCTACGTGAATTAGCCAGTGCCGGCGAGCCAGGCGGAAGCTTAGGTAATGGCAAAGGCATGGAAATGTCGGGTCCAGGTCAGCTTTCTGAAAGTGAAATTGAAAAGGCACTCGCGAAGTTTCTCTCACGCTTTCAGTATTGTTATGAAAAAGCACTTCTCTCGGACTCTGGTCTGAGCGGAAATCTAGTGATTCAGTGGACGATCTCGGCCTCTGGGTCGGTCAAAGATTCTCGCGTGGTGAAATCGCAGTTAAATAATAAAGAATTACACGGGTGCCTCACTAAAATTTTAGCTGAAGTGCCGTTTCCGCATCCTAAGGGCGGCCTGGTTCAGGTAAAAAAGACCTTCTCGTTCACCAGCAGTTCAATTTAGTGAGTATTCGTAGGAATTCGTGATCCCGCCGGCGCCTCAATGACTATTTGCCGATTGTAATGTGGGCACCCATTTAAACTATGCTGCATTTTGAAGTCATTTTATTTTTGGCAGTGAGCAACCGCTTGGATCTGACCTTTTCCGTGGCCAAAAAGCTTTACCCCAATGTTGCATAAACTTTCGGTCGGAACCGCTGACGCTTGCTCCAGAAGCC
>JAYVXN010000101.1:0-2387 GCA_043785085.1 Bdellovibrionales bacterium
TTTCAATTCGCAGTGCGCGCTCGATGCCGTTATTTGTATAATGCAGATAAGGATTGTTCAGATAGAGCGTCAGTTCTGCGTAATGCTTGATCACGTAGCTGTTTTGGTTGATTCCGAAACGCACTTAGGAAGTGGAATGGCCTGACTAAAATAGATGGACGGGACCTCGACAAACATGGGGGTTCTGGTGACGAAATCTGAAGCGTCGATCAAGGAATTACGGGAAGGCCTGGCGTCAATCGCCGTGGCAAAGTCAGCGACAAAGGCGAGATCTCGCCGATACACCGATAAGGAAGTGGAATTGATTCTTGAGGGCGCGGTGGCGTTCGGAGTGGTCGATGCCAGTGCAATCAGTGGTGTGCGGAATTGGACGATATATCAGTGGCAAAAGCGCCGTGCTCGGCAGCCAAGTGAGCCGAAGGTGGATCATCATTCGGGCTACCACAAGCATTGGACGCGAGCGCTGGAGCTATGGCGATTAAAACCGGGACTGGGGCCTGCGCAAATTTCCAATCAGATGTTGCGCGAGGGAAAGAAAATCAGCGTCACGACGGTACGCGGGATTCTTGAGGAAAATGGTTATACGCCGCCGATGTTGAGGCCAAAGCCTGACCGAGTCGTTCGCTATGAGGCGGCGCGCCCGAGAGAGCTTGTGCACATGGATTTTAAACATTTCTACATTAATAAGCAGAAGGCGTTTTTACTTCTTTTGCAGGACGACTATTCGAGATTCCTATGTGGCCACCGTCTGACCGATTCGGAGAATATCGACACAGTGATTGCGATTTTTGAAGAGTGCGTTGGTCGATATGGCCGCATGCAGACGATCATGACCGATGCCGGCTCGGCGTTTTATAGCTGGAACGGGGTCAACCGTTTTCAAAAGCTCATCGCCGATGAGTATTGCATTGATCACATCAAAGCCGGGAGTCCGCGCTCCAATGGCAAGGTTGAGTCGGTAAATAAGCAGATCGAGAAGGAGCTGCTGCGAGTAAAGGAGTTTTCGAGTTTGGAGGAGGCGTCGCTGGGGATTTCTGAGTGGGTGGAGTTTTACAACTTTGAACGCACGCACATGGGTTTGCCAGCCGGGGAAGTTCCGGCGGATCGTTTTTTGTACGGCTGGAACAAGCGTCCTTTGGGGGCTCCATCTGCTACGTCGCCAGAGGTTTCTAAGGCCAACGGCGTATGGGAGGATATTTTGAAAATGGCGCTTACAAAAATCAAATAAAACAGAGTTGCAACAAGCGGCATCGTTGTGGTTAAATTTATGCGATGTCATTTTTAGAAAAAATTCCGGCGAGTTGGCAGGCGGCCTTTGTGCTGCTTGCCCGGCCGACACTCAAGCGAATTGGAATTGAAGTCGGCATGAATCGCATCTATCGCGATTTGGGTGTTGGCCATACTTCCGCATTTGAATCCGCTCGCATGCTCACGAGAAAAATTTCAGCACCGCCTGACTCGTTAAACGCTGAACGCAAGAAGAATCGCGAACTGGATCGCAGTCTGCGCCTGACAAAATTCCACAACGACGTCCTTCGCTATCATGCCGACAACCCGCGCTCTTGGACTCAGAGTGAAGAGCGGCATCAGTTTACTGATGAGTTCAAAGGCTTCTTGCTCGCCAAAAAATCAGAGTACGCTCTCGAGTGGGGCGAGATCAGCCAACTTCTCGGCATTCCCGAGGAGACTCTGAAAAAATTTAAGCATCAAGTTAACGAAAAAGATCCTGGTGACGGGCCACGCACTGGCGACGGTTTGTCGGAGTCGGCCGTTGAGCAGCTGCGAAGTTTTTTTCAAGGTCGAAGTGGCAAGGCGACCGTCAGGGGTTTTGCTGACAAGCATCCGCAGGCTCTTGAGGACCTGAAAATGACCTATGCGCAGTTTGCGAATCTCCTTCTCAGGCTCGGGTTCGTGAGTCCTAAAGGGATATTTATAAACAATACTGGATTAGATAAAATCGAGCGTTTTGTTCCGCACGCGGCATGGGGCACTGATGGCAAGCTCATGAAGATTGTCATCAACGGCGAGATTTTTCGTTTTATCTGGCAGTGTTTGATCGATTACAAGTCGACGGTCCTTGTGGGCGGACTCGTCGGCGAGAGCGAAACGACAGAGAATCTTCTTGAGGCGATTCGCAGGTCTAAGGAAGTCACTGGCATTGCGCCGATGGCGATCGTGATCGACGGGCGTTTGAGCGAGAATCTCCCGGCAATCCGTGCCTATCTCGACGAGATGGAAATCGAGATCGTTCGCACATACCCTGGCAATCCGAAAAGTAATGGCATCACCGAAGGCAACTTCGGTATTTTTGAAAAGTGGGTTGGCGGCGAAGTGATCATCAACGGTGAAACCGCCAAGGAACTTTCGTTCTCATTCGCCAAGGTGCT
>JAYVXN010000102.1:0-7899 GCA_043785085.1 Bdellovibrionales bacterium
CGCAAAGAAAAAGAAGAAGTTTCAAGTTTTGTTTTTCAAAGCAAAGGACTCATTGAAAGTGTCACCCAATGCGAAGACCGCGGCGCTAAGCCCGAACGCACATGTACAACTGTCACGCGGCCGATGTGTCAATATGTGAATGCCATGGTCGCTCGAACCATCGAGCAGGATAAGCTGGAGAGTGATCCGGCCAAACTCGGCCCGATTTTGATTGTACCAACGAAGAGCATTTTGATCGACGCCGAGCGCCTGGAAATCAAAGCCCTGGCAACGATCATTACTCTCAGAGGAGCCGATCACCAGCTCGATAATTTGGTGAGAACAGGCAGTCTCATGGGAGTTAAAAAAGAGACCCAAACCACACGTGGACGTATTGGTGGTAAAGATCCCGATATCTTCACCCTTAATCAAATTCGCCAGATGTGTGACTCGGATGTTTTTAACACCGTCACACCCAATGTGGCGCTAAAAGCCGAAGGAACCTCAAAGAGTTTTTAAGAGCTTTTCGTAAATTCCGCCAAAGCCGCCGTTACTCATGACGAGAACGACGTCGCCAGGCTTTGCCGAGTTTTTGATTTGTCCCACGATATCATCCACTGACGAGCACAAGCGCACATCGACTCCGCGCTTTTGAAGAGAAGTCGTGAGTACTTCAATTGAAAATCGATCATCCTCGCTAATTTTACTTTGATCATACACAGGCGGGAACAAAACCGTGTGCGCCACTGAAAAAGCCTCGGCATATTCATTTTGAAAAACTTTGCGCCTTGAAGTGGCCGAGCGCATTTCAAAGACCGAAAAAACTCGAGCACTTGGATATCTTTTTTGCACACTCTCAATGGTTGAGCGTACGGCAGTTGGATGATGTGCGAAATCTTCAATGACCGTCACACCGCCGGGCTTGCCAATGATTTCTTGGCGGCGTTTCACACCTTGAAAACTGGCAATGGCCAGGCTTAATTTCTTTAAATCCCAACCCAGTTGATGACCCAAAGCAAAGGCCGCCAAGGCGTTTTTGACATTGTAATCTCCAAGCAGCGAGATCTTCAATTGCCCCAGCACTTTGCCATCGAGTGCGACCGCAAATTCTGAGCCGTCACTCAACGTGACCAAACCTCGTGGCTGATAATTGCCACTATTCAAGCCGAATGTCTTCACGTTTTTCGCTTGGCACATTGTCATCACATCACGCACGGTGGCTTCTTCTGCATTGGCAATCAAGTGCCCCTCCACCGGAATCAGTTTCATAAGCCCACGAAACGCCTCTTTCACATGATCGAGATCTCGATAAATATCGGCATGATCAAACTCAACGCTCGTTAAAATGACCGAACGCGGGCGGTAATGGGTAAACTTCGGAACCTTATCAAAAAAGGCCGTATCGTACTCATCTCCTTCAATGACAAACCAATCGCCCTCAGGAATTTGATAGGAGCGATCAAAGTTTTTCGGAATTCCGCCAATCATAAAGCCTGGCTTCAAACCAAGTGATTCACTGATCCAAGCCATCATGCTGGTGGTCGTGGTTTTACCATGCGTGCCGGCGACGACAATACTGTGACGGTTGGCAATGACCAACTCACCGATGGCTTGAGGGAGACTGGTGTAAGGGATGTCACTCGACAGCAGTGCTTGCGCTTCTTCATGCGTGCGCGAGATCACGTTACCCACGATCACTAAATCCGGGCGAGGTGTGAGGTTCTCTTTTTTATATCCTTCCATGATTTTGATGCCCAAACGCTCAAGCTGCGTCGACATCGGCGGATACACGTTTTGATCACTGCCCGTCACCTTAAAGCCACGATCTTTCAGGAGTCCCGCGAGTGACGCCATCGCGACTCCGCAAATTCCCATCAAATGGACATGGCTTCCTGGCTTGATATTAAATTTCATTGGCTCCACCTTTCATCACAAACTCTCGACCACCCAATTATGCAGCTGCGGCCTTAGTTTGACAAAGCCTTGATTCAATCTGGTTGGATGCACGCGGTTTGACAATACCGTCACGAGTAAATCCCGCTTCGGATCATACCAAAGTGAAGTGCCAGTGAAGCCCGTGTGCCCAATTGATTGCGGGCTAAAATATTTTCCGGCACTGGCTGAGCCGTAGGTCGGCAGCATAAAGCCATGGGCCCAGTCACCTCGAGCTTTAGGTATCGCTCGACGCGCAAACTTCAGCACTGTCTCAGGAGTGGCAAAGCCCCGCATTTTTTTGCCGCGAAGGGCGGCACGCAACAGCAATCCCCAACGTGAAAGATCCTCAATCGGACCAAAGAGCCCGGCATGAGGAGCCACGCCACCAAGAGCCCAGGTATTTTCATCATGCACTTCACCTTGCAAAACCCGCCCGCGAATTTCGCAGTTTTCGGTCGGCGCATACAGAGTACGGCGATAAACCGGTTTATTATCGACGTGAAAATGAGTCTTGCTCAGTGTTTTTGCACCGAACCCGTCATTGATCTCATCAAACATCTCATTAAAGCCCTTTTCATAGATTTTTTCTAAGACCAAGCCTATGACAAAAAAATCTAAATCCGAATAGACACTTTTGTCCGATTTCTCCCCGGAGCGAGCCTCATCTAGAACCAGGTTTTTCAAGAGTGATTCAAGTATGCGCCAGCGCTGCAGGCGCGATTCTTTCAAGTTGAGACTTTGATAAAAGGGTGACCACCAATTGAGCCCGGCCGAGTGCGAGAGGACATTTTTAATGCGAATCTCTTTAAGTGAAGGATCAGAAAACCACTCAATGAAATCACTCACGCGAGAGTTTAATGACAAAACTTTTCGGTCCACTGCCAACATCGTCGCTGTGACGGTAAATATGATTTTTGTTAACGACGCCCAATCATAATAATCATAGACTTTGCCGATTTGTAAATCCGCGCGTTTTTTCCCGGAGACAAAAACCTGCAAGACCAGGCCAGGCGTCGCTTCTACCCAACTACTGCCAATGGTAGCGAGGAGGCGTTTTTCATAAGTCGTCATCGCACACCCGTATGGCAAATCAGCTTCGGCTTTGGACCACACTGTAAGACAGCAGGGCAGCCCAGTGGCAGCGGCCTTTGCACGACATCATGACCCGATTCAATGCCCTTTAAAACTGGCACTTTCATCTCACTGGCAAAGCGCTCAACCACCTGCCAAACCAGGTTATGGCCTTTGGGCTCATTGCCGCCGGTGAAATCACCAAAGACAATGGCTTTGCAGTTTTTAAAAAGACCGATTTGTGCAAAATGCGTCAGCACCCGATCAATACGGTAGCCGCGCTCACCGATGTCTTCAAAAAATAAAATCTGCTCTTTGGTTTGCCACTGCCACGGCAAAGCCAGAGTCGATTGCAAAGTGATCAGATTGCCCCCCGTCACCATTGCCTCAAGTTTGCCACGCCGGCGAGCCGCCCCGTTTAACGGCGTGAGATTTTCAAAAGAAATTTCGCTGACTTCACCGAAGAGAATTTTCTTCAGTTCTTGAAGATGCTCTGGTGTCGCCGCCCCTTTGCCGAGACGATCCAAAAGCGGGCCGTGCAAAACCGGCCAGCCCCAGTTTTGCTTGAGAAAAACGCTGAGCGAGGTCACATCGCTGATGCCGATGACGAGTTTGGTGTGCTTTGGACGTTTTAATTTTGCTAAGTCTGGCAAAAGACGAATTGAGCCGTAACCGCCACGCAAACACCAAATCACGCAAGAGTCGTCTGCCGTGAGTGCTTTTTTAAGATAGCTCCAGCGCACTTGATCAGTATTGGAACACAGCACATCATTTGCGAAGATTTTTTTCGGAAGGCGTGGCTCAAGTCCCCACGAGCGCACGAACTGCATTGCGCCCTGAAGATCCTCATTGCTAATGGCAAATCCGGGCGCGACTAGGTCAACGATGTCGCCCGGCTTCAGGGCTTCCCAAAATCTCACAAAACGCTCCTTCGAGCGCTCTTAAACTTGCCGTTCTTTCTTGAGCTGCCCGGGTTGATCGAGGCCAAAAAGAGGCGTCGGGTAATGACCGTCAAAGCACGCGGCACAATAGCCGTGATGTTTGCTCTTTGGATCGCGCACGCTCTCGATGAGTCCCTCTAAAGAAAGATACCTCAAGGAATCGGCGCCGACAAAGCGACAGATTTCATCTAGACTTTGGTTTGCTGCGATCAATTCTGATTTCTCAGGAGTATCGACTCCGTAAAAACATGGACCCGTCGTTGGCGGTGCTGCAATTCTTAAGTGCACTTCTTTGGCGCCAGCGGCACGGATCAGGCCGATGATTTTCTTGCTCGTTGTGCCACGAACCAAGGAGTCATCGACCACGACCACCCGCTTGCCTTGTAAGACCGCCGTTTGCGGATTGAGTTTAATCTTTACGCCAAAGTTTCGAATGCTTTGCGTGGGTTCGATAAAGGTCCGGCCGACATAATGATTGCGAATAATACCGAGCTCAAACGGCAGGCCACTCTCTTGCGAGTAGCCCACCGCTGCCGGAACTCCACTATCCGGAACCGGCACGACCATATCGACTTCAATATCATTTTCACGAGCCAGAATTCGCCCGGCTTGTTTTCTGACCTCATAGACACTACGGCCAAACACGATCGAGTCGGGTCTGGCAAAGTAGACATGCTCAAAGATACAGGCCGCACGAAGATCAACTTTGCGACGCATTTTCACTGAGTGCTCACCACGGGCATCGACCCAGAAAATTTCACCTGGCTCGATTTCTCTCAAAAACTTTGCGCCAAGAAGGTCAAAGGCGCAGGTTTCACTGGCGAGTACATAGGATTTTCTATTGTCAGTTTCTAATTCACCTAACACCAGAGGACGAAATCCGTAAGGATCACGAATGCCAAACAAGGCTTCCTTACTTAAAATCGTAAAGCTAAACGCCCCTTCCAGTTTTCCGAGAGCGTCTTGCAGACATTCAACCAAATCAGATGAGGGGTTTCTCGCTAAAAGATGCAAAAGCACTTCGGTATCGTTGGTTCCCTGAAAAATCGAACCACCAGCTTTGAGTTCACTGCGCAGTTGATCGGCATTGACGATATTGCCATTGTGGGCAACGGCAATCGGGCCATTGTACAAACTTGCCGTTAGCGGTTGGGCATTGTTGAGATAATTATTTCCGGTAGTTGAATAGCGAACATGACCAATGGCGGCCCGTCCCGGAAGTTGATTTAAAACCTCTTCAGTGAAGACCTCTTGCACGAGGCCCAAACCTTTTCTCGTGAATTGGTTTTGTCCCTCAAGAGAAACAATGCCAGCGGACTCTTGTCCGCGGTGTTGAAGGGCATATAAGCCTAAGTAACTTAAGCGACTCGCCTCAGGATTGTTCCAAATTCCGAAGACACCGCACTCATCATGCCAAGCTTTCAAAGTGCAACCCCCAACCCGCCTCATAGGCGCGCTCTATTTCTCGCACATCATAGTTCAAAACTGAGCCAACTGAAAGCTTTGCGCCGCCAGTGAGGCCCAAGCGTAAACCTTCCATTTTCGCAACCTGCGCCTGCTCCTGGCTCACCCGCGCTTCAAAGGCCGCTTCAGTGCCGGCTTTCACCGTCACCAAGACTTCATAGAGATATTCATGAAAGAGCTCATCGGCATCACTGCGTGTGCGGATTTTCTGCCAGGCCTCTTCAGTGATATTTACGCCCACGCACTCATGGGCCATACGTGCTAAGGCATAGGCTAAACCAAATTTTCCGACCACACGCGTGGCTGTTACAGAGGACTCTGAACACAGAGTTCGCACCGCTTGAATAAAGGCGCACAAGCTTTTTGGGTTCTCTTCGCCTTGGCCGAGATTTTTCTTTTGGCGAAGCTCTTGCAAAGCGCCGCCGATTTTAAAGAGCGGCAAGCGCAGCATATAGATACTTTCGCCAGACGCCTTAAAATGACTGAGTGGCAGGTGCTCGACTGAGGGCCGCATCCCGACCAATCCGGTTGACGGAGTGGACGTGATGTTTTGCCCCATGGTCTCATTATAAAAACTGACGTTGCCGCTAATAATTGGCGCTGTGAGTCCACTGCAGATGCCATTCATGCCGTCCAACGCCGCCACAAATTCGGACATAATATGTTCGCGCTCGGGATTACCAAAGTTCAAACAATCCGTGACCGCTAAAGTTTCAAAACCTTTTGCGGCCAGCTCAAGTGCGGGATAGGCGATACTATCGGCGCCCCCCACTCGTGCATCAAAGCGCATGACATGCGGACGACATCCGAGAACCACACCCAAGCCCCGACCAGAATCCGGAAGTCGCAAAACACCAACACTGTCACGGCAATCACGAGCCGTATTCGCACCGACTCTTTGATCGTACTGGCGATAAATCCACGACCGAGACGTGCCACGCACATCACGCAAAAGTTCAGACAGTTCACTGGCCGCATCTTTAATGCCATAAGAGATTTCAGAAGACTGGCGCGCTCGATTCGTCTCCGCCCAGGCCGAATAAGGACGTTCATATAAAGGCGCATTTTCTACTAAGAGATCAGGGTCAATTTCAGTCAGTAGCTCGTTATTCCAACGCAGCTCCACAGTTTTCTTATTCGTCACTTCACCGATCTTGCACGCATCTAAGCCCCAGCGCGAGAACACTTCTTGCAACTCCGGAAACTTAAACGGCTCACAAACCAGGAGCATGCGCTCTTGGCTTTCGGAGAGCAAAATATCTTCAGGGCTCATCGTCGGATCACGAAGCGGCACTTGATCCAACTGTAGATTAAAGCCAACGCCGCCTTTAGAGGCCATCTCAAAACTTGAGCTGGTTAAGCCCGCGGCACCCATGTCCTGAATCGCCACCACAAGGTCACGTTTCATCACTTCTAAACAAGATTCAATGAGAAGCTTTTCAAAAAACGGGTCGCCAATTTGCACAGTTGGGCGCTTGGCCGACGAATTTTCGCCAAAGCTCTCTGAGGCCATCGAGGCGCCATGCACACCATCTCGGCCAGTTTTTGCCCCGACATAGACGACCCAATTGCCTGGGCCCTTTGCTTTTGAAAGAAAAATCTTTTCGCCGGGTCGAAAGAGCCCGACCGCCATGGCGTTCACCAAAATATTATGATTATAAGACTCATGAAATTCAGTTTGCCCGGTGATCGTCGGCACCCCCACGCAATTGCCATAGCCGCCGATGCCGCGCACGACACCGTCAACTAGAGTCGCCATACGAGGTGCTGACGGCTCGCCAAAACAAAGAAAGTCGGCAAGCGCAATCGGCCGCGCACCCATGGTGAAAATATCGCGCAAAATGCCACCGACGCCGGTGGCAGCACCCTGAAAAGGTTCAATAAAGCTAGGGTGATTGTGCGATTCGATTTTAAAGGCGATGCGCTCACCGGTGCCGAGATCAACCACACCAGCGTTCTCACCAAAGCTCTCTACCACGCGCGAGGATTTGTTGAAGAGTTTCTTTAAATGGATCTTTGAGCTCTTATAGCTGCAGTGCTCACTCCACAGAGCAGAAAATAAAGCCCATTCCACCCCGCGCGGCTCGCGCCCCAGCTGGTCGCAGATCCTCTGGTATTCGCTTTCATTGAGACGATAGGTTTTAAGTTTCTGCTTTAAATCTGAATCGAAAATTCCTGAGACTGTGTCAGCCATTTTGCCCACCACCTACGAGATCAAAAAAGACCGTGCCATCAATGCCACCCATCCACTCAAGCATGGCCCGCTCTGGATGGGGCATGAGAGCTGCGACATTTTTCTGCGCATTCATGACCCCGGCGATATCAGCGGTTGAGCCATTGGGATTTTTCTTATATTTCCACCAAATTTGCTGATGATCCTCAAGGCGCTTAAGCTCATCATCTTCGACATAAAAACGACCATCGGCATGGGCAATAGGCAAGCGGGCCTTGGGTGTCGCTTTTGCGGCAAATGTCGGATGCGGATTTTGCATTTCAAGCTCTACCCAAT
>JAYVXN010000103.1:0-7891 GCA_043785085.1 Bdellovibrionales bacterium
TTGGCTTCTCGCCACTTTCAGCCACACCTTCACCTTCAAACTGCATGGTGATTTTATTGTAGAACTCGCAAGCCAAAACACGATGATTGTCTTTTCCGATCGTCACAAAGTGCCCAAGTTCAATGCCAATCTGCTCAGGTTTTTCAATAATACGGGCATCTTCAACCAGACGTTTGCGTGAAGCCGTGAGGCGCTCAGAGGCTTCATAAACTGAGAAATCTAAATCGCGGCGAATGGCTGCGGGATTTCGATCGCGCAGAATATATTTGGATTCGACATAAACAACGCCGTTCCAGGAATTCTTTGTGATCATAAAGCCAAGACTGGCAAAGACCATGATCAGAATTGCGACTTTAAAAATCCTCATAAGCCTTTCCCCGGATCCCCTCGAGGGACCCTCTCCCAGACTTTATCGGATACACTTGTGTCTAACTTTAGGACGAGTAGGTCCAGCCCGGCTGCCAACGTGTATAGTTCTTAAACTGGACCTTCATCTCAGCTGCTTCTTGACCAATGGCCAGTAGCCCCAGCTTGGCCACCCAGCCATAGACGTTCTCCATCGGGTGCCCCTCAACGCTGACTTTTAAATCCGAAACACAAAGCCGTTTATAAACGGCCCCCGGACTGTTGAGATTTTCGGTGGGCCCCTTTTCTTTATGAGTGCGCAAAAAGCCGCCGGCCAATTGGCAGCCGATGAGGTAAATGGCGGGTTCAGCGGTGATGCCCTCGTCACGCGTGATCGATGGAATCCCTTCTTGAATAATCACTTCTTCAACGTCCCGACCACCCTTTGCAGCCTTCATTTTTTTACGGGTTTTATAATTGAGGGACTTCACTTCTTCGGCGGATTCAACACGCATGACCCCGAGGCCATAGGTGCCAGAATTGTTTTTTACAAACAGCACGGGCTTTTCTTGAATACCACGACCGGAATAAGTTTTTTGCAAACGCGCGAGCATTTGCCCAACGCGATCTGCAAGCTGATCGCGCAATTGATCATCGCTGAGATCAAAATGTGAAAACAACTCGGTTTCTACCGTCAGTAACCACGGATCAATTTCGATGACTCGCGCAAAGTCGGTCGCCAATTGATTATAGAATTTGAAGTAAGTACTTTTCTTGCGCTGATACCAACCCAACTCGCGTGGCGGATTCATCGGATTGACAATTTCATTGCCCCATTCGGCATAAAATTCAGAAAAATCGTTATTGCTGACGACTAAATCCGGCTCATAATCTTTAACTGAAATTCGACCGTCAGTAATGACAGCAGAATAGGCGCGAACCTCTTCGCCCGATGAGGTTTTCATGACAATGGCTTCTTGTGATTGCACCCGCGGAATCGCAATGCGCACCTCTAAGTCGGCGTCGAGCATGATTTGCTTCAGAGCTCGTACATTTTCCCAGTAATAGGGGTTGTTGGTGTGTTCTTCGGTAAGAATCAAAATGCGCTTCACCTTTGGCCCGTAATGCCGATTGATGTAAAATTTAACGAGATCCCCGGTGTGCTCTTTGTCTGTCGGGCAAATATTATTAAAGCCCGCCGGGTAAATATTCGCGTCGACTGCCGACACCTTAAAACTTGAATCACGAATATCGTAACTTGAGTAAAACGGGATATCCAATTCCTGACGATGTGAACGAAACCACTCTTCAACCCGCGAACAATGCTTCACTATTTTTGAGTGTACTAATTCTTGAATCATTCTGTCATCCTTGCTGCTGTTGCAGCCGTCGCACGAGATCACTGCCCCCGGCAACTGCTGCCGGAAACAAAAGAAAGTTCAGACCCGGAATAAAAAACACCAAACTCAGTGACAACGCCATGCCAACAAAGGCGGCGAAGTGGTCACGAAAAAACCAGAAGCGGCGTTGAAATCCAAATTGCAGCGCCTCAAAAGAATAGTCAACACTATCAAAAGCGACAATCAGAAAGAATCCGAGTGCAGCCAGGAGATTTAAACCCGGCACAAATGATAAAACAAAGAGCACAATTCCGATTAGTAAAAACACCACTGACTTTAAAATCGAAACAAAAAGCATCCGGATGGCAAGCAAAACCCAGCGCCACAAATGAAATGGTTCGTTTTGAATGACTTTTAATTCAATTAACGCCCGTTCCGCTAAGAGCGAATTGAACGGCGACGCAACGAGTTTGGTAGCCACAAACACCCCGTAAACAGTTGCTATCAAAAAGGCCGGCCACGCGAGAATGATGCCGACATAATACGCGATGCCGAGGTAAGCGCCTGACAAAACCATGACATTCATCAAGAGATACTCAATGATTTTTGCAAGATGGTGCACGCCCCAACGAATGCCAAGGCAGAGCATCACTAGGCCGATAATAAAAGGTATGATCGCATAAAGGCGTAAGCGGCCAAAGTTCCAAAGCAGCCCCGCGCCGCGAAAGATCGAAAAAAAACCTGCGTGGAAAGATTTCATATATTGGGATCGCTCTCATCCTCGACAGGCTTTTTCTTCACCGGAAGGTTTTTGCGCTGCTTTTGATATTCTTTTTCCAAGGAATCGTTGGGCGCCACGACTCGCCCGCGAATTTTATCGAGTCGAGCTTGCGACTCGGCCGTGCGCTCCTCACCGGCTGGCCGTTGACTGAGCAAAGCAAAGGCGCGGTTTTCAAGATCTTTTGTGAAAGTGAAAATCTTATCGATCGCTTCACCAGGAGATTTTTCTTGCGGCAGCTGATAAACGCGTAGATCGCGAATCGTTTCAATCAAATTGGCGGCCATTTCCCATTGGCGCTCTTGAAGCGTTCGGCGCACCATCACCGGATCTTCATCACTTGAAACCGCCGGGACATTTTCTATCGCCGACCAAAGCTCACTGTAAAGACCAATCGCTTCGTCAGAGGCGCGCATTGACCAGGGCTGAATACCCGTCTCTGCCGCCTGCAAAAGATAATATTGAGCGCGCCGCAACGGCCGAATCAATCCGTCATAATCCGCCCAAGTGATTTTTCGAATCGCCATATGGCCCATATGAAAGAGCGTTTCGCCAAGCCAGTCCGGAAGATTTTTCGGATCGGCTTCACGGCGTAAGGCAGTGAGACTTTTCTCGGCCTCAGCGTAAAACTCCAGGGCCCGATCATAATTGCCAATGCGGGAATAAGCTGAAGCCAGACGCGCCGGAAGTTCCGCTCGGCCCACTTCCCGCGGTAAAAATGAACGCCGATTCATGGCATCGGTCAGTGCCGCAATGGTGCCCGCATCGTCGCCAAGCGCTTCATTGCAAAACGAGAGTCGATAAATCGCCAGGACTTGGAGGCGCGGTGTGTTTTTCATGTCGGTGGCGCCGATGACTTGCCGGTAGCGACGACGGGCTTCCTCCCAGTTTTGCAAACCCTCAAGTGCGACCCCTGAATTGTAAACGGACACCTGTGAATAACGAGTCGGAGATTCTTCGCTGCGAAAACGGTCAAAGTCGGCCAAGGCGATGGCATATTCCTGCCGCTGCAGGGCCGCCACACCCGCTTGATAAAGCTTTGGCGCCGCAACGGCTCCTTGAGGAGTCGGATCCTCATAGGGATAAAACACCCGCTTCACGGAAGCACAGCCGAACAAATTGAAAATAATAATTAAAGCCAAAAAACTTCGCATTGCCGCCGCTTTGCAATAAGGTCATCAGAGTCATCAGGGTCATCGCGCCAAAGAATCAGTCGCCAGTAATTTTGCTAAAGTCTCGAGGTCTTCGAGACCTTGAACATCTTGACGATACTCCGGCACCCGCATCACTTGCACGGTTGATGCGAGTGAACGGGCAAATTCCTCATACAGATTGTATCTGATGGCGTAGTAATCTTTAAACTCGCGATAGAATTTCAGGACCTTTTCATAGCTGGGTGAGGTCGAAGCTGAGTCTAGGTTTTCTGGAAGCCATAACGGAAAGGCGCGATTGATGACCACCGTATCCAGGCTGTAGCCAAGGCGCCCCAGTTCTGACGTCAGGTATTTTGCTTCCTGTAATTTGGCGGCGTCAAAGCTCGTCACCAAAATAAACTGTGTTTTGGGTCCCATTAAAAGGTTCGAAGCGCGGGCACTTCGTTCGCGCAAGACACCTTGAATCGAGCGCACGCTCGCGAAAAAGTCGATGAGTTCTTCAATGAATTGGCCGCCGGTGAGGATCTCAAGTGATTTGAGTACGGTTTTAGTCCCGCGGCTCACTAATTGCGTGAGAAATCCGGGCAGGCGATCACTGGAAGAAAAAAACCACTTCGTCACTGAGTCCTGAAAAAGCGCGTTGATCCGCTGCGGAGCCGTGAGAAAATCCATGGCGTGCTTAGTGGGCGGCGTATCGAGAATGACGAGATCATACTGCCCTGAATCCAGTGCGACCAAAAGCCGCTCAAGAGCCGTAAATTCCTGCGACCCGCTCAAAGTGGTCGACATTTGCTGATAGAGCCGATTGTTTAAAATGCGGTCCGCGATTCCCGGTTGCACGGCATTGGTGCGAATGAATTGATCGAAGACTTTTTTCGAGTCAATGATCGCAGCATGTAACGGCGCTTTGGCTTGAGACAACGGAACTTGCCGTTCGGAGTCACTGCTCAGATCAAGCCCCAATGAGGTTGCTAAGCGCTTGGCCGGATCAACCGTCAAGACCAAAGTCCGGCGCCCCAGCTGCGCCGCTCGCACACTGAGGGCCGCAGAGATCGTCGTCTTACCGACACCGCCGCTGCCCGCACAAACGAGAACTTGGTTACTGAGTAAAGTTTTATCTAAACTGTTCGTAAAGCTTCTCCAGTTTTCTTTACCAATTGATCAGGATCATTAGAAAAAATCAGCGGCACTTCGCGGTAGTGTGGGGTAAGGTTCTTAAGCTCCTGAGCGAATTTACGCTGACGACGATGCACGCCTAAAAGATAGTCGCCAAAATCTTGCAAACCTTCGATTTTTTGTAAATCTCCTTCAGAAACTGGGAGCGGTAAAACTTTATTGCCGATGAGTTCAGCTTCCACGCCAAGTTCACGTTTCAAGGAGTCGCGAAATTCAAGAGTTTCCACAACCGGCAGTTCTTCAAGCAGCGTGACCAGCACATAGGAACACAGCTCTGGATTCTGTAAAATTTTGAGCATCTCGCGACATTGCTGGCCCATCGGGCCAAATCGCACCGCTTCTTGCATTCCTTTTGCGGCCAAAAACAGCGCCAGCGCATGACCCGTTGCGAAACAATCGACCACAATTAGATCATAATTCATGGGCGGACCCACTTTACGCAAACCGCTGGTGATTTTGCCCATAATTGAAACTTCCGATAGTCCTGGTGCGACATTGACAAGAGACCGGGTGACCCGGTTTTCAAAAAACAAGCGATAAAGGCTTTCCATTTTTAAATAATGCAGGACGTATTCGCGTAAGGCACTCTCACCGCTCCAGAGAGCTAGGGCAAATCCGAGAGGAGAACGGCTCGGTTCGTGGTCAACGTGCTGGAGATTCCAAAAGTCTTTGTAGTAACTGGTATTGCCGACTTCGGCGAGCAAAACCCGACGGCCTCGTTTGGCCTCTTCAAAGGCCAGGCCGGCGGCAATCAGGGATTTTCCGACGCCGCCTTTTCCAGATACGAAAATCAAGCGTTTTTCAGAAGTAAGTTGCATCTACCCGTCGCTCCCACCTTGATTTCACGACGCGCTTCACCTATATTCCACAGCCGCAGAGGAGACCCTGATGAAATCAAACCTTGAGAAAATATCGACCATTGAGCACAAACTCAATATTGAAGTGCCAGCCGAGGAAGTACAAGCGGCTTTTACGAAAGCATTTCAGACCATTCAACGAAATGTCATAGTCAAAGGCTTTCGCAAAGGCAAAGCACCCTTGACCACGATCCGCACGATTTACATTGACCGCGTCAAGCAAGATGTCGTGCAAGACATTATTCAAAATCACTATGCGAACGCTCTTCAAGAACATGCCCTTGAGCCGATTAGCTTTCCGGCTGTTGAATTCGATCCAATCGAAGAAGAAAAACCGTTCGCATTTTCCGCTGAATTTGAAATTCGTCCGGAAGTGAAATTGGTGCAGACCGATCATCTTCCAGTGAAAAAAGAGAAATTCGAAATGAAGCCGAATTTCATTGAAGAGACTTTAGAGCAAATTCGCAGCTCACGTGCTGAGACCGTCGCTGTCTTTGAAGATCGCCCGGCACAAAAAGGTGATATTGCGGTCATTGATTTTGAAGGCTCACTCGTCACCGGACCGCTCGAAAATGGTTCGGCTAAGGACCATGAACTCGAACTGGGTGCGAGCCAGTTTATCCCAGGTTTTGAAGAAGGCGTCACCGGCATGAAAATCGGTGTCACCAATGAGATCAAAATCAGCTTCCCAGAAAACTACCATGTCGCAGAACTTGCCGGCAAACCTGTCACTTTTAAAACAACGCTCAAGGGTCTGAAGAAAAAAGCTTTGCCTGAGCTCAACGATGAATTTGCTAAAACGGTCGGTACTTACGAAAACATGGAGCAGCTGAAAGAAGCGATTCGCGAGGACTTCGTTAAGCGCGAAGAAAAGCGCATTGCTGACGAAATGAAAAATCGCTTGATGCGCGCCTTAGTTGAACGCAATCCGGTTGATGTGCCGAAGTCACTTCTCACCGAGCAAAAGAAAGCTCTCATCGATGACATGCATGAGCGTATGAAACAACAAGGCATGGATGAGAACACTTTTGAAGATTATAAAATGAAGTGGGATGACGATTTCAGCAAGACCGCGACATTCATGATTCGCTCGAGCTTCTTGATTGATAAAATTTCGGCTGAACACAAGCTTCGCTATCAAGAATCAGATCTTGAAACGAAGTTAAAAGAATATGCGGCGCAAACAGGTATTGAACTGGCGCGCATTCGTGAGTTTTACGCCGAAGACAGTCGCAAATCTCGTCTGGCTTATTCAGTGACCGAAGAAAAGGTCGTCAGCTTCTTGCTTGAAAAAGCGGATGTAAAAGAAGTCAGCCGCGAAGAAATTGAAAAAGAAGACGGCACCGTCATTAATCCGTAACCCTTCGATTGGCATGCTTTCAGCTAAGGTGACCCAAAAAGTGCCACTTCCTGTCACTTTTTTGGTCACTCCTGAAGAGTTTTCAAAAGCCAGATTTACCTCTCTGTCTCAGTACTTATCTCGTGGTATGGTCCCCAGTGATTGGCCTCGGTGGAGTTCAAGGCGGAGCAAATGTGGGGACTGGAATGAAAAAATATGCGGTTTTTTTCGCGCTCAGTTTGGCGGCCAGATGGGCCGTCGGATTTACTGATTCGCTCGGTACGGTCTGCTTGAACCAATTGGCCCAAGTACCGGGTGAGAGACTTTTTGTTAATGTCACCGTCGGTTTTGATCAAGCCGACTATGACACCCTGTTTTCAGCACTCTCAAAATTCGGTAATAATACTTGTTTATCTGCGAGTATAGAGTCTGCTGGTGTGAATGAGACCCAGGATGGCGCCAAGGTCAGAAATGTCTTTTTGAAAGTGGCCCCTCGTGCCGTTTGCACCGAAGTCGATCAGCAAGCTGCGCTGATTAAATCCGGTGAAGAAGCCATTCAAAATGGTGTGCAGATCTTTTGCGGCGCAGACTGATTTTTGGGCGTTTAATTTCTTACTGGCAGTAATTTTCTTGTTCAAAATAAGTAAGACACATATTCTGCGGTGCCAGACAGTCGCCGCCCCAGTGTGACGTGACCATGCCAAAATGGCATTGGCGATCCGTTCCGACCGTGACTGTCGCTGTAAAATCTCCGGTATAAATTTCTTTTCCGTGTGCCACCAGTGAAAAATGAATCGCATTCACGCCGTTTTTCAAAAGTGGAGTTTGCGTCAAAGATGAAATCCATAAATTAAACGGAAAACGGCTTCGGCCTTTTTTCGCATCAAAGCCCAAAATCTGTC
>JAYVXN010000104.1:0-2357 GCA_043785085.1 Bdellovibrionales bacterium
AATTAAAGCGTTGCTGGCAAAAAAGTTTGCCGGAATTTTTATCAAAATAGATTTTGTTGAACATATTTCTGTGACATTTGAATCGCCAAAAAACTAAAAGACGCTACTGTTTTAATCCAAAACAGCAGCACTTTTTGCGCTACCGCGAGCTACGCCTTTTAGTATCCAAAACCTTAGGCATTTGAACGTCAATGGCAACCGGCTACAATTAGCACTTTTCCATGGAAAGCAATGATTGTGTTTTCAGGCCGCCGTACTATTAGTGCAGTAGGCTCACTGGGTTTACCAGTCTCTCTCAGCATTAAGCCTCGAGCAGCTTCCGTCGTATAGTTACCGTGTTCGACAATGCCGTAAAAGTAATATTTATTTTGACCCTCGGAGACATAAAAAACCAAACTGTCGGACTTATCGGTAGAAGCTCCTGTATCCTTTTCTACAGCTAAAGTAACATCGGGAGCCATTGAACAACTTTCAACGTTCGCTGTATTTGCGGGCTTTCGTTTTCCGGCCTTATCTTCTTTTGCGAAGGCGACCGTCGCTATCATTACGCCAAGAAAGCAGTACGCTAACTTCATCATTTTATCTCCCTGACTTCGAATTTGGATAATCCTCGCCTGATCCTAACATTTCGAAAATTCCTTACAAGACGGGCTGATATTTTCTGGACCAAAATTAATGATTTTTGAAGCAGAATAGCGAAGCACCGTTCCAGCACAAGTGAGGACGGGTCCTGGCCCCACCGCCCCGAGCGTGTCATCCTCGCCGGGGGCTTTTCGCGAAATAAGTGTCATCGATACAGTTCAATAGATTTACCTGTGCAAAACACAAAAAACGGTCGTCAACTCTGAGCTACTTTTGCGCATATAGCGACTTATTCACTTTCGCTCAGAGGATATGGATACAGTTCTCAGGCTGTAAAGCGTGGCGTTTCGCCGGAGTCTTCTGGGCTTCGTTTCTCCAGTAGCCGTTCTGTTCGATCTACGTCTCATTCCTTGAAATTTACCGATGCCCCCGGCTCCTGTCGTCTCTCTACTGGGTGAGTACCTACTGCCATATTTCACGATCCACTTTGATCAGTATATCTCAGACTTCATGGACGAAAATTGATTTTTTGTCCCACTTAACGGAGGATGGACTCACCTGTGAGAATCAAAAAATGCGTCATAATCAGCGTGAGCTTGCTCGCTGCTCGTCTCAATTTGGAACGCGATAACACAGGTAAACATTTGGAACAGAAAAATTATTTTTTTAAAAATTCGCCATAAACGTCACGGCCTGACAGTCTAAAGCGACCAATAGCGGCAACTGGAGTGTCTCATTTTGAATTAAACCGACTTATAGCAACCCAAATACTAGGCATGGATAGTGCTTACCAGGATAAAGAGAACCGTATCGGGTTTGGAAAGTGTAGATGGCCTGCAACCCATTGTAATGGATCACTACGGGGGCATGACGATCCCAAAAGTAATCGAATAACTAATATATTGGAGGTTTTATGTTCGGAGTCACGAAACTAGCGGTAGCTCTTTTCTGCGCATTTTCTGCAGTGTCCGCATTTGCGGATGACGGCGCGTCACTTGGGATTAGGGTCGAAGAAATTAAGATGAGCGAGACCGTCTCTGATTCAAGTTCAAGTCAGAAGCCGATGTTGAAGACAACTGCCATCAACTTTGGCCTCAGCAACGCAGACTCAACAGATGTAACTCGTAGCTACGAGGTCAACCTCTCCGGTGGAGATGTGAGCAAGTTGGCGCAGATTCTTCCTACCGGAGTAGGAACGGATGCCAAGGCTCATGAACTGATTATTAGAGACAATAAAAGCGGCAACATCGTAAAGATAGATTGCCAATCCAACACTAGCTGCAGAATCATGGTGCAAAACGATAATGGTGGCAACAGCGGCGGGATTTATGACCAGACTGATCTCAAGAAAAAGATTTGCGCCCCATAAGAGAATAAAACTTTCTTCTTGGAGGTCGTCGGGTCCGACGACCTGCCTGATCGTGGCGCTGGCTTCGATACTGGCGCTTTCTATTTTATCTGAGTATCAAATACATCCGCCTGAGAATTTTTTAAATTGGGACGTAATGGTGATGCTGACCCCATGGGGTCTAATCGGCAATTTTTGTTTCGATCAAGCCCAATATCTAATGAAATTTTATTGGAAAATTGGTGGCCGATCAGGAATTTTTGAGTTTCCGATTCTAGGTCTATTTATTTTGACCTGTGTGGCCTCCACCCTAGGCTATCTTGTTCTTTCCAGGCGTAGGCCATGAAATACCATTACCTCTACATCTTTATGCAAACTTGTTTGATTGAGTTTCCTTTCTATTATTGGTTCTTGCGTAAAAGTTTTG
>JAYVXN010000105.1:0-2352 GCA_043785085.1 Bdellovibrionales bacterium
GAACGGCTAGCCAACGGCGCTAACTGGACGACGACCAACGAAGGGCTGAGTCAAAAGACCGAGCACAACAGCTACAAACTTTCCTGTCAGAGTACTAGGTCCGATTTTGGAGGAAGTTCCTTGCCTAATAAGTCTCAGCCAAACTGGAGTATCGGCATTGATCTCGGCGGCACGAAAATCGCCGGTGGTCTGGTCGATACAAAAGGGCGCGTTCATCATGAAATCATCAAGCCGACAAACCCCTTCGGCGGAGCTTTGCCGTCAGATCGCCTGAAATCCGAGCGCGGCCCTTCGGCCAAAGCTCATATCAAATACGTCGTGAACGCCATCAGCGAACTTATTGAGGAACTGATGATTTCCGTTCCCGGTAAAACCATCCGCGAAAAATGCCAGCATATCAGCGGCATCGGTTTAGCTTCCGCCGGGCCTATGAATGTTTTAGAGGGAACCCTCATCTACCCTGCAAATTTTTCCGGCTGGAAAGTCGTCCCGCTCGTGCCGCTGATTGAAGCGAATCTCAAGGAGCGTGGCTTTTCTATTCGCGTAAATTTTCAAAACGATGCGATGGCGGCAGCTCTCGGTGAAGGCTGGATCGGCCACTGTAAAAAAAAACACACCTATGTCATGATCACTCTCGGCACAGGCATCGGCAGCGGCGTGATTCTTAACGGATTGCCTGCACAAAGTGGCGGCATGGGCTCAGAATGGGGCCACCAGCTTGTCGACGTTCGCGGCCTCTCGGCAAATGAAGATATGTATCCTCGTGAAGTCGAAGGTCTCGCCTCTGGCACAGGCTTACTTCTTCGAGCTAAAGCACGTGGCTTTAAAGGCAACTCAGTCGCGGAGCTAGCAAAGGCTTCAATCGACGGCAACAAACTCGCCCGTGAACTTTTCACTGACGCCGGCGATGCGCTGACCGCGGTTTTTTATAATCTCTCACTCGGCCTGCATCTGCAGATGATCGTCGTCACCGGTGGTTTGCTCGCCATTCATGAACTTTTTTTACCGCGCGCGATTGAAAACTACCGCATTTTAATGAAACGAAAAAATCCGGCGTTTTTGGCGCCAGTTAAAATTTCACGCTTTGGCAATCAAATCGGCTTGGTGGGCGCGGCCCGTTTACCCTGGATGGCGCAAACATGAAGGATATTTTTTTCGACGTGCAAGACCGAAAATTCCGTTTTTGGTGCAACTGGCTTTCTATAGTTTGTCTCTTGCAGCTGATCGCCGGAATTGCGATTGCGATTTCTGGCAGCACTCTTTTACTGCCGATGTTTCTTGATTACGCGCAACAACCACGTCCAGAAAATGTCCAAGTCTACCAATGGATTTTTGCGATGTTCGGCGCGACCATTGCCGTAGCGGCAATCACGACACTTTTGATTATCACCATGGCTTTTCGCAAAGGCGAAGGATGGGCTTGGACATCGTTGCTGATTAGTCTGATTCTTTGGTTCGTTATTGATACCGGGGCTTCTGTGCAAACTCAATTTTGGCCAAATGTCGTCATGAATGGTGTCATTCTTACTTTATTTGCCATACCGCTTTCGGCAACAAGACTTTATTTCCGAAAATAAGCCTTACCGGCTTTAACATGTTATTTGCTACGATCCGACGACGCCGTCTTCTCGTGAGCGCCTTCGGGTGTCGAAATAATATGGGGCGTGATGAAGATCATGAGCTCAGAATTGCGATCCGCCTTTGAATGGGAGCTAAACAGCCAGCCCAAAACTGGGATCTTTGAAAAAAATGGCGTGCCGGATTCATTGTGATTAATCGAGCTTTTGACCAAACCCGCCATTGAAACCGTTTTGCCATCACTGACGATAATTGAGGCATTTGCCGAGTTATCGACAATTCCAGGAATGCCATCCACTGCGGAACCGACATCGGGTTCACTATTGGTCACATAAAGCTGCAAGCGCACCAGTCCATCGCCGACGATGGTCGGCTGAACTTGCAATTGCAAACCTGACGAAACCGATTGAATTCCTCCAGTCAAAGTTGAAGTTCCGCCCGTCGCAGTACTGCCCAGTGTCGAACTGAGGGTTTTAATATAAAAAGTAACTCCGCTGTGAATCGTAGCCGTTTGATTATTTAATGTGACTATTTTCGGATGCGAAATGATTTTTGCTTCGCCCGTAGACTCAGCGGCCATGATTTGCGCCTCAAGATTTCGGCCATCAATTGTACCCAAAAGCAACTTGCCAAGTAAACTTGGATTGGACGGGCCTGGCACTGATATGAATCCGGTCCCTCGCCCAGTAGGTGAAACGGCCGGAGTATCTGTGGCTTCACCCCAACGAAAACCGATATTTTGCGCGAAGTTTTTCGATGTCTCGACGATCTGTG
>JAYVXN010000106.1:0-22894 GCA_043785085.1 Bdellovibrionales bacterium
TTTGCGACGAATCGAGACGGGAGGCCGAAGCGCTAGCAGGCGGCTAACGAGAGGCCGACCAACGAAGAGTCGTCGCAAAAGACCAAGAAAAAGTGTCAAATTACTTATGACAGGGTGCTTAGCTCGCCTCACCCCTGTTCCGGAAACTCTTTACATCTCAGCGGTAACGCTGACTCCGGTAGGCGCTGCACATCTTCACGGCCAACGGTATAAACCCGAAGGGCGTTAGTCTTACCACGCTCAAGAACTGGCACACCAAGAGTTAAAACGACTTTGTCGCCAGTTTTCACTAAACCGTATTTCAAAAGCATTTCTTCGATTTGCGCCATTGCTTCATCGCTTGAGCTATACGGGTTAATCCTGAGAGTTTGAATTCCCCAGACAAGCTCAAGACGATTCAAAGTTGGTAAGATATGCGTGACCGCGATGATGCGAGCTTTTGGCCGAAAGCTTGAAATATTCATGGCGGTTTTACCTGATGTCGTCAGGCAGACAATCGCCGTGGCATTGAGCTTCAAGGCGGACAAGCAGGCACTGGCGCCGATGGCTTCGGCAACACTGAAGAACTCCGCATCTAAAGTCATATTGTAATAGTAATGTCCAGTGCGCTCGGCTTCGACGATGATTTCGTGCATGGTTTGAATGCACTTAAACGGATATTTACCGCTGGCGGATTCAGCCGATAGCATCAAAGCATCTGAACCATCTAAGACGGCATTGGCGATGTCGGTGATCTCAGCGCGAGTCGGGCGCGGATTCTCAACCATACTATCGAGCATTTGCGTGGCGGTAATCACAGGGCAGCCGTTTTGATTGCAGATGTGCACGATTTGCTTTTGAATTCCGGGAAGCCGAGTTTGACCGACTTCAACCGCTAAATCTCCGCGCGCCACCATCACGGCATCAGAGAGTCGAACAATCTCTTCAAGATTTTCAATGGCCTCAAGCATTTCGATTTTAGCGACAATGCGCGTATTTGGCGATCGACCCTTAACGATTTCGCGAAGTCGGCGTAAATCATCCCCGCGTCGAACGAAGCTGAGGGCGACATAGTCGACCTCTTGAGCTAGTCCAAACTCAAGATCGATCAAATCTTTCTCAGTCATGCAATCAACCGGAAGATTGCCACCGGGAATATTCATTCCCTTACGATCTTTCAAAATACCGCCGTATTCGACTTTGGCATCGACTTCATTGCCGCGTACGGCTTCGACTCTCAATTCTAAAAGGCCGTCATCCATATACACTTTAGAGCCAGGTATAACGGATTGAGGAAACTCCTTAAAGTCGGAAGGAATCAAACCAGGTTTACCAAGGACATTGGCCGTGGTGATGGTGACTTTGTCGCCAGCCTTCAATTCGATTGAGCCATTTTCAAAACGGCCCACGCGAATTTTCGGTCCCTGTAAATCCTGAAGGATAGTCACTGGAGAATTTAATTCTTCAGTCAGTTCGCGAATATTTTTAATGACCTGTAAATGTTCTTCGTGAGTGCCGTGGCTAAAATTCAGGCGCGCCACGTTCATTCCCGCGAGAATCGCTTTTCGTAAATTTTCACGCGATTTAGTCGCAGGACCGATAGTGGCAACGATCTTGACCCGACGGTCCGCAAGCATATGACTCCCCTAGCAAAATACTGATTTCCCCAGGGTCAAGTTTGCTTATTTTTCAGTAAATTGGCAAGGGTTTCCTCATGGCGGTGTTGCATGTCTTTCATCTCCCGCTTGTGTTGTTCTTCAAGTTTGGAGATTCTGTAACCGAATTGTGATGTTTGCGACTCATTATCAATTGAGGCTTTCTTTTCGGTTTCCTTCAGCCGACGATCATCATACTGCAGGATGTCTTTCATTTCTTTTTGATGCTTCTCGTTGAGGGCGGTGATTTCCGTCTCGTACTTGTTTTGCACATCGCCTATTTTGTCTTGAAATTTGCCGTCAGTTTCTTGCATTTGCTTTGAAAAAGTTGACATCAATTGGTTTTGATCTTGGCGGTTTTTGGCGCGCATTTCACGAAGCTGATTTTCGAAATTTTCTTTCATTTGCGCGGTCGCCCGATCAAAATAGCCACGCTGTTGCGTCTCATTACGGTCGCCTTGAGCTTTGAGGCGCTCAAAGCGGTTTTTGGTGCTAATGGCGTTATGATCTTTTTCTTTGTCGCCTTCGGTCTTGATGATCGTGACCCGCTCGTTTTCACGACTCTGATCCATCGCTTCTTTATCTAAATAGAAACGATTGTTTTCTTGCAAAACTGCGGTATTTTTCGCATTGGCCTGATCAATATCGTGATGCGAGGATTCATTCACTGCTTCCAAGGCCTCTTTGCGATTCTTTTCATAGAGATTGAGGTTAGTGGAAAACTCATCTTTTAAGTCTTGCATTTCACGCTTGTGATGAGCCTCCGTGCTGAGTTTGTCGCGGACCCCTTCGTTTTTGAGTTTATTACTTTCCAACTCAAGTGATTTCAGTTTGTTATTCACGCGGCCTTGCACCGAATCCGTGAGGCCTTCTCGGGCACTTTCCATGGCCTCTCGGTTTTCGTCCAAGGCTTTTTCGTAGCGATCCTTATTGCGGTCAAGACTTTGCTCAAAACCCTCACGCTGCACATTTTGCAGTACCTGATTGTTCTCACGTTCAGTGCCAAGAGAAGCTTGGAAGTTTTGTTGCAAGCGCGAGGTTGAATCTTCAGCTTCACGCTGCTGCAATTTCAATTGTTGATCTTTGTTTTTTCTTAATGACGTGTAGGAATTTTGCAAATCACCAATGCGGCGGTCGCGATCCTTCACAATCGTCCCGACTTCAGCTTCACGTGCTTTAGCTTGGCGCTTGTTCTGCCCGTCAATGGTGTCATGGATCGTCTCGCGGGTGCGAGAGGCAAAATCATCAAGAGATTTGTCTTTATCGCGCAATTGCGCCTCATAGGCTTGGCGCATTTGATTTTTTTGCATTTCACTAGTGGCTTTTTGATGCTGAAAATCACCCTTCACTGCTTCCACTTGGCCTGCCACGCGATCCTCAGACTCCATTGCCGTTCGTTCAATTTGCTTTTGATGCAAATCGCGCAATTCTTCGATATCGTGCTGATACTTCATATCGCGTTTAGTGAGAATCTCGCGCGTGTTTGCCTTGAGCTCTTCCATTTGCTGATGATGCTCTTCTTTGAGCTTTTCAATCTCGGCTTGATGAGTCTCGGTGATTTTGCGCAGCTCTTGGTTATGTTTTTTGGTTTCTTCGCTTTCTTTACTCGAATAAGAGTCACGAACGCGACGAACCTCATCTTGCTGGGCACGATCCGGTGGCGGAACTGATGACATAGCCTCTCCTCCATGAGAAACATAGATCCTCTCTAGCTTATCATGAATGAGGGGTGGACGTCGGCGGTTGGCGATTAAAACAAGCACTTGGTCCCGCAAGCGCTGGGATTTAGTCGAGCAGAGTTCGCTCCCGGTAAATTCGGCGTAGAACCTGGCGATGCTCCGCCTCTTTGCGGCGCTCTTCTTCGCGGCGACGCTGCTGTTCATTGAGAGTCTCGATGCGACGCTTAGCCAGATCCTGATGGAGTTCAGCGCTACGTTCAGAAGCCGCCTGCCAGACCAGACGAAAGGAGCGGACTTCTTTTTCGAATTCCTGTTTCTTACCTGGATACAAACGGGCCCAACGAGCAATGTGCTCAATCATCAACAGCGGGCACGGCGTACCACTCTCTGCGACTCCGTCGCGACCCACGCGGCCCAGCCAATTTTCTTCACCGGCCGCTAAACTTATTTCAATGTTTGCCCCTCGAGGCTTCAAACTTAACGTGCCACTGATGGCCGACGCCGTGAGCGTCTCGCCACGCGTGCGTGTGACCCAGAATTCACCGCCGTCACTTTCGACCACACCGTATTCAGTGTGCACTGAAAATGGGCCTTCAGTTTTGATCCATAATGTACCCTGAAGAAGTGAGATGCGCTCGGAGCTCTCGCGAAGAAGCAAAGTACTGGCATCCATGACAAGACGACTTTCACCGATTTTTAATTTGTATTTTTCGTGAGAAGACGTTTGTAGCGAGCACATCTCATCGCTCTTAAGGCACTCTTGCGGTTCTTGCAAAACTATTTCTTGATTCGACAGTGCTACGGTTTCAGAAGCGAGCGCTGCGTGTGCCATCAGCAGTAA
This sequence comes from Bdellovibrionales bacterium, assembly GCA_043785085.1. Taxonomy (GTDB): domain Bacteria; phylum Bdellovibrionota; class Bdellovibrionia; order Bdellovibrionales; family JAMPXM01; genus JAYVXN01. The sequence goes on from JAYVXN010000106.1 coordinate 4,155, forward strand.
AGAGACAATGAGAGCTGGCGTCGCGGAGGTTTGTCGTTTCCGCGCCGCGGATTCTGCGTCAATTCGAGTCATAACTGAACAGACTTCAACAGGGTCTTTGCTTGACTCTGCAAGGCCGCCTCCTGAAAAGATACGAGCACTGATTTATAAACTTCGGCGGCGTCTTCAAGGCGATCTTGTGATTCAAAGATTTTTCCGAGCCGCAAAAGCGCAAAACCCGTCAAATCGCTATCTGGAAACAAACTGATCATCGCTTCAATCGTATCGATGGTCGCCTCATAATCCTTGGCCTGAAACTCCCCTTCAGCGAGAAGAAAATGCGCTTCAATCACATGCACGGACCCGGGATAGTTGCGAATGAGGCGAGAGAAAATCTCACTCGACTCCGAATACTTGCCTTCGCGAAACAAGGTCTTGCCTGATTCCATGAGACTTGAGGCTCGCTCAATTTGCAGTGCCTCAGCATCATGTGCAGACATAACACTTGCGAGGTTTCTTAGGGGATAGGCTCTGGTGTCATCGAGTTTACCCTTTAAAGCTTCGGGCATCAACACGGCCACTTGCTCTTGATATTCCGAAAGCTGATAAAGAGCAAGCTGACGGAACATTTCAGATTTCTGGTGCTCTTCTTCCATGCGGACAACTTTGGCTTTGAGCTCATCCACGCCACTGAACTTGTAGCGAAAGTAGGTGTAGGTTTGCAAAAAACCTGCAAACAAGAACGTGGAGAAAATAAGAAAAACTGGCGTTTTCATTACCTTTCATGTCGGAATAAATGGATAAAAAATAAAGTCCACTCTCGCAAGGTGTCGCCGCAAGGATCTCAAAATGAGCCAACCTCTTCGGTCAACAGTGCCTAGACTTACATCGCGTCCGGTGCCGCCATATTCAGGGTCTGTAAACCAAGTCTAAGAATTTGCTTGGTCACATAAACCAGTGAGAGCCGAGCGATTTGGACGTCGCTAGCTTCGCCCAATATCCGGTGTTTGGCATAGAAGTGATTAAACACCTGACAGACATCCAAAAGATATTGCGCGACGACGTTGGGTCGATAGCTTTGCGTGGCCGTTGTTAAAACATCCGGAAAGCTCAAAAGCAGGCGAATGAGCTCGCGCTCTTCGGCCGACGTCAAAGCGAGCGGCATATTCTTGGGCAAAGCAAACTCGGTCGTCCCTTTTTCGGCAAATTTCTTCAACACACTCACACAGCGCACATGGCAGTACTGAACATACGGGCCACTGGTGCCTTCAAAGTCCAGCACTCTTTCCCAGTCAAAATCAACACCACGAAGCCGGTCATTGACTAAGTCATTAAAGACAATCGCACCTATCCCCACTTGCTCAGCGGTTTTTCTGCGCTCGGGAAGTGTCGGATTTTTTTCTTCAATAATTTTATCAACTCGGTCGATGGCTTGCTTTAAAACGTCTTCGAGCAAAACCACTTTGCCTTTTCGAGTCGACATCTGTCCGTCTTTGAAGCGATAGCGACCAAAGGTGATATGATGGCAGTTTTTTGCCCAGGCAAAACCAAGCTTTTCAAGAACTTGAAAAATCTGTTTAAAGTGAAGGTTCTGCTCTTCACCAACCACATACAGACTCAAATCGGCCTTTAAAACTTCCATACGATAAATGGCACTGGCGAGATCACGCGTGGCATAGAGTGAGGCGCCGTCTGATTTACGAATCAGTGCGGGCGGCATGTCGTCACCCAGCATCACCACCATCGCCCCTTCGCTTTCGACAAGAAGCCCTTTTTGTTCAAGCAAAGCTTCGGTGGCCTTTAATTTATCGTTATAAAACGACTCACCTAAAACCATGTCGTGCTTCACACCCAGCATCTGCCACAGACGCTTGTACTCGGTCATCGATAAATCAACCAATTGATGCCAGAGCGCCGTGATCTCTTTGTCCCCGTCTTCAAGCTTCTTAAAGGTCGCGGCACCTTCGGCCTCAAGTTTCGGATCATTTTCTGCTAGTTCATGAAAGCGCACATACATTTTCAGGAGTGACTCAATGGGCTCCTCTTTGAATGGATATTCATGACCCCAGTTTTTCAAAGCCCACGCCAGCTTGCCAAATTGCGTGCCCCAATCACCCAGATGATTAAGACCAATGACAGCAAAACCCTGCGACTCTAAAAGATTGCGAATGCTTTGCCCAATCACTGTGGCGCGCAAGTGACCAATATGCATCGGTTTGGCAACATTGGGAGACGAGTAATCAATGACAATTTTCCGACCTTGGCCAAGCTGCGAATGCCCCAGCTTTTCACCTTGCGAGTGGACAGCTTGCAGCAACACATTTTGCAGATAGTCATCTTTCAAAGTAAAATTAATATAGCCGCCGGCCGGCAAAAGTGTCTTGATAAAATCAGGCTTTTGCGCCAGCATTTTCTGCGTTAAATCTTGCGCAATCAATGGCGGCGCTTTGCGTAATTCTTTTGCTAACGAAAAAATCGGAAACGCCAGATGGCCGTGTTCCAATTTTTTTGGAATTTCCAAGGAGTTGCTGATTTCTGCAGCAGACTTGCCAATGAATGGCGATAAAAATGCGGAAATTTCCTGGCGAACATGTGTCAACATAATTTTGAAACTAACTCGATGTTGGCGCGCTTTGCAATCGAATTCCCGCTCATGAAGATGATAATCACTTGACGGTGGATTGAGCCCAGCCTTAGATATTTGTCCTGTCTCATAATTTCTCACAATTTGCGTTCACATGAGCGCTCGGAGTGATTCAGAGATCAGTGTTTGAATTATCTGAGACGATCTTACTTAATTTTGGCCGGAGTTAAATATGAACAAAGCTGAATTGGTTGAGCATCTCTCTCACAAAACCTTGATGACCAAAGTTCAAAGCGAAGACGTGCTCGATGCAGCTCTGGAGATTATTACTAAAGCGATTTCAAAAGGTGATGAAGTGAAACTTGTTGGCTTCGGTACCTTCTCTCGCGGCACCCGCAAAGCCCGCACCGGGCGCAATCCAAAAACTGGCGCTAAACTGGTGATCCCCGCTCAAAAAGTTCCAAAATTTAAACCGGGCAAAGACTTTCGCGATCAAGTTAAGTAGAGACTGGCGCGGAACTTCGACGCTGCTTCGATTGATTTGAGAGAGCAAATCCTGAAATATCCCACTGATGCAGAGTGAATTTTCCAACATTCAGACGTTGAAAATGCAAATATTAATGGCATTTTTCATTGGGAGGTTTCATGTCGACAGACATGCGAGGCATTCAACCTAATTGGTGAAAATGTGTCTAGTCGGCAGAAGGTAAAAGCAATGGTAAAGGCATGGTTTGGTTCATTGCCCGCTTCTTGATGAGAACCAGATTGTGGTAGAGGGCATAAAGAGCAATGTGATATTCCAATCGATCGGCAAGCTTGGTGGTGCACCAGGTGCGCCGAAACAGACGATTCCACCCGTTGAGTCAAAGAAATTGACGGTGAAGCCAATTACAAATTATTTTACAAATGATTTTATAGAATGCACAAAGCGCTAATGAATACACCACTATTCCGATGCCGACTAAAACCACAGCAGCTGATTTCTTGTGCGGGCCGCCGTTGCTCTCAGCTCGGGGACCTAATGCTTTTCGTTGGTGAGTCCCGACGCAACGACCTTCAGCCGTTCAAACTCCTTACTCAGATTCGGATGGCCGCTTTTACTAGCGATGTCTCGCTTGCCAGCAATGAGTGCATCATATAATTTCGCCTGCCCTTTGAGCTGAACCAAAGCCGATCGAAGGGCATAAAGCTCATCGGGATAAGCGAGAAAGCGTTTATCCTCACGAAGGCTTGCCAACATTGGCGTTTGCGCGGTCGCGACATTCTTCGCCCACGTCTGCAAAAACTTTTGCCACTGATCACGCGTGCCTTTTAAGCGCTGGTAATTATCATCGAGGTTTTTCGCTAGCTCCTCCATACCCTTGGCCGAATAAAACACGGCCTTACGCTCACTTTGCTGCTGATAGGAGATGATTTTGTGGTGACGCTCCAGTTCGGCTTCAAATTTTCGATCTTTGACGCCAATAAAGACATTCTTAACGACCCGACTTTCGCCTCCCGAGGCCTCAATGTGGTAACTGCCTGGAGGCAAATTCCAAGAGCTTAAATTGAGTGACGGTAACTCCCCTGCCTTGCGCACGACCGCCGCTTGTTTTGAAAAACTTGGCAAGCGTAAGATCTCGCCGCTGCGTGCTTTAATAGAGACCATTATTCGCGCTTTGACCGGCACATTTCCTTCAAAAACCAGAAGCGGTTTTAAGCTGGTCAGCTTCATGGCTTTTATACCTTTTAAAGTCACAGGGCCCGTGGGCAGAGGGCCATGCGGTGCCGGCAAAGCATCCTCACCATCATCAGAGGGTCCATCACTATTCATATTGGCCACTGACTCAAGACCGGCTGAGGTACTTTCTTTTAAATTTGGATCAACCGCCGCATGACCTTCAACGGGTGGCCGCGGCGCAGGTTCAACAGCCACGGGTGGCGCCGGAATATTTTTCGGAGGTGGGGGCGCTTTCGGGATGGTCGCTACCGGCGCCTGACCCTTACTCTCTTTAGTCTCAGTGGCAACAGGAGGAGTATGCTCGCCACGAGGATACATGATCATCAATGCAGCAATAATCGCGACACTGCCCATGACCGTCGCAATGGCCCAGCGCCAGAGACGACCGATACTACGCTTAAACGGCTCCTGAGCCGGATAGTTCATCGAATTGTTTCTAAATTCTGAATTATTGTACGAACCTGTTGAGGCCGGCCGCAGACCCGTTGGCGCCTGATCTTCTTCTTCAAACGTCTCAGGATATACCGGCTTTTTCAGTGCCTTGATTTTACTTTTTGATTGATCCATGGCGCGCGGTGGCGGCTCACTAGGAAGTGGATCTGCTTGAATCACGGTAACTTGATCATCGCGATCCACCGGGGGCTTTACTTTGCGACTTGATTTTGCCGTTCGTTCCGGTTGTGACGTAAATTCCGGAAACGGCTGAATAACTGTCTTACTCTCCATTGGCTCAATCGTGGTTTTTGCTTCAGGAACCGGCTGGATGATGGTTTTTTGCTCTTCCGGAATTTGAATCGTAGTCTTCAGCTCGTCAGTCAAATCGGGACCAACAGCTTCTTTCGGCGGCAAATCTTGTTGTGTGAAAACAGATTTGCGCTCCAAGGTCGTCACGTTTTTCATCAACTCGGTCTGGGAAATCGGCGGCAACACCATTTCAAATTCTGGAGTAGGAATAATATCCGGAATCATATCGCGCTCGCGCTCCTGGGAGCGGCGATCAAACTCCGTCAAATTACCAATGCGCACCCATCGTTTAAATCCGGGTTTCCAAACATAGTCATTGTAGTTAACAGCGCCACTGGCCAAATGATCGATGATTTGCGCTGCCGAATACGGCCCTTCCTGCACGAAGCGAGATTCGTGTTGATGCAAAATTTTCTTTAAAACCACCCAGCTCTGTGTCGGCTCAAGAATTTTGATGGGCTTTTGTGACTGAGCTTGCGGCGGTGGCAGTGGATTTTGACTGAGAATATCTTTGAATTCAGAAATTTCACTGATCGTTTGCCAGTCGTCGCCCCCCTCTTTGAAAACTAAATCAACGAGAGTGAGCTTGCCGGAACGCAAATTGGAGACGATAAAATCCTGCTCTTCAGGGCCCTCAGCTTTTCCGGCTACGCTATAATACCACCTTGCCATCAAAGCCTCTCTTTCCGGGTTTTTTTAGCATCCAACTGCGGACCGAGGAGTGACACCCACTCAAAGTACGCTGCATTGAAATCGCTGCGCATGAGATCGACCTTCATCATTTGCGTGATGCTCTTTAACGTCAGTTTACGTGAGCGATAGGCGACGTACAATCTTTCTCCCATCATCGCTCCCAAAATCCGGGCTGCGGCAAAATAACTCGCCTTTCGCCTGGGCCTTAGGCGGCGCTTGCGGGTCCGTCTTTGATGAAAAAAAATCAATTCGGACATGCGCTGATCCATGGCCAAAAGCAGAGCCTCTCTGCTTTGGTCGTGCTGGCTCGTAAAGGCCAGCTGCGTGCGCAAATCATTCAGGGTACCGCCGTGCCTTTGATGATTGACCAATTTACTCATGAAAAAGCCGACCGCTTCGGTCCAGATATTGGCGAGAAAATTCTCCGGCATCTGCCACAGGAGACTCGTGCGGCCGGCGAGTTTGGCGTGAATATAAAGGCCGGCCAGCTCGGCGGCGTGATTGACGCTGGCTCGTGACAAATAGCAGACGCCGATTTCGGGAAGCAAAAAACTGCGCCCGGACTTAATCAGATTTTCAGCGATTTTCATTTCTGTCAGACTGAGGTTTTTTTTCAAGATTTGCCAAATACGTCCATCGCGCGCGGAATAGACGGCAAGATCATCAAGACGCAGTTTCACATTTAAATCCCGACAAGCAAGTTGCACCATTTGCGCGACATGATCTGTGTAATCAAAAGCCTCATCAGAAAAATCGTCTTCGAGATCTTCTTCGACACTTTGTTCAAGAAACATCAGATAGCTTTGCCACTGCACCCAGGGAGGTGAGCTTATCACGGCAAACTGAGTTTTCGAGAGCCGCACGACATTAATGAAATTTTCGAGACCCTGCTTGGCCAGCTGAAAATAAATTTTCTCAGGATTAATGAAAATGACTGTTTCTCGCAAACGTGCGCGCGGCAACATCCGGCGCACTTCACGCGGCAAATGATTTGGCGCCAAATGCAAATCACCAATGATGACGTAAATCAAAGCGCCCGGATATTTCAAATACGCTTTGCGGATGTGGCGGGCCGCTTTTTGATCGCGCTGCTGCAATGCCCGCGCGGTCGGCTCGTGCGTATCATTCAGTGCCAGCAAGTGAAAGCCTCGCTGCTTTGCTAATTCTAAAAGAGGCCGATAGTGCTCCCAAGGAAAACCCCAGTTTTTATCCCAGCGCGAGAGACGACGCAAATCCTCAAGCGAAGTCATCCCCTTTAAATAGTCTTGCAAATGTTTTTGTGCCCGCACAGAAAAGGCCTCAAGGGCCAACACCACGGGTCGGTCATCTCCCAGAGAGCGCAAAATTCTTAAGTGCGTGCGCTGCACTTGGACATGCGCATGAAAATCCCCGCCATAAACTAAATCAGATTGTTCAATTTGGAGGAGCAACTCTGCTTTACTCGAAGTTTGCCACTTACGGCGCAATTCCGCCTTTAAACCCTCCGAATAGCGCACAATATCCTGTGGCTCGGGCCCTAATTTTTGCCGCACCTGCGCTTTGATTTCTTGAAGCATTTGCCAACGGGTCTTCATCCATTGGGGATCTGGTAGCGTCATGTTGGCTTTGGGCAGTTTTGTTTTCATTTACTTTACCATTTTGGCAGAAAATCTTGATTTCACAAAAAAATTTAGATGTAATCCAGGGGTGACAAAAATCCAGACAGACTCAAAATCAGTTTCAAAGGCCGGCTATTGGTCTGCGGTTGCGCTTCTGGCGCTTGCAGTCCTGCTTCACTCTTACCTTGCTTCAAAGCATTATGGACTAAAGTTTGGCTTCGATGCCGGCAATAGTATTTGTAATGTGAATGCAACTTTCAATTGCGAGGCGGTCAGCGCCAGTCGCTATGCGCAGTTTTTGGGCGTACCGATGGCGGTCTGGGGTGCTCTCACTAATTTTCTGCTGATGCTCCTAGTTCTCTGGCATCCCTTTGTGGATGACACAAAAAAAACTGTTAGCCGAAAAAATATTTTGCTGATAGCCGCGGGAATCACGGTCATGTCGGTCATCATGGGCGGAATCTCTCTGCTCTTTATGTCGACCTATTGCATTTTCTGCATGAGTCTTTACCTCATTTCGTTTCTGGTCTTGGGCGCCCTTTATAAGGGACTCGCAAAGGAGACTACTGCTGACGGCACTACTGCTGACGGCACTAAAGTTGAAAGCAAGTCCGCATTTTCACCTCTTGAATTTAAGACGGTGGTGATCACCGGCGTGGTGATTTTTATTGGCGGCTTCATCGTCAATGATTCTGTCGCAAAAAGTTATGGCTCACGCGAGCTGGCTGCCTTTGTTCCAGCCCAGGTGGCGGAATGGCAAGCGAATCCTGTGCTGCCCCTGCAAACGGTCGAGCCCCTGGTGATGGGTGCGGATAAAGATAAAGCGAAAATGACGATTGTGGAATTTGCTGACTATCGCTGCCCACATTGCAAACACGCGGCACCCGTTTTTCGCGCTTTTGTCCTGGCTCATGCCAAAGATGTGCGCTTTGAGTTTCAGGCTTGGCCTCTTGATGGCGAATGCAATACCTCGATGACCTCTGCAAACGGCGCCTCCTGTTTACTTGCACGCACTGTTTATTGCGCTGGCCAAAAAGGCAAAGGCTGGGAAGCCCATGAGTGGATTTATGAGCATCAAGAAGAATTCGCCAATGTCGAGGCCATTCGCGGTAAAACTCCCGAGCTTTGTCAGGCCATTGGTGTCACTTGCCCAGAACTTCTTACTTGCGCTTCAAGTGAGCAGGCAAAAGGCGTCATCGAAAAACAAGCCGCACTCGGTACGAGCATGAACGTCAAAGGCACGCCGACGGTCTTTGTAAATAATAAATTAATGATGGGCGCGCAGATCTTAGATGTCTTGCAAAGCGCGCATGCCTCTCTCGGCGGAGACTAGCTGAACTGGCGGATTTAAATTCCCAAAGTATTGAATAACCAATTCGTGGCATCGCCCGAGTATGACTCCACAAGAGAGACTGCGGCCGGTAGAGCGCCGCGCGACACTTCCAGCAAAAAGGCCATGACCAAAAAGGCAAAGAGACAATAAACCGCAGCTTTAATCACCCACACCGTCGAGCGAATGTCTTCAAGCTTCACTTCTTTTTCGATTTTTTCGATTTTTCCAAGTGTAGCCTTCAGGTCTTCCACGTGGCGCATGGCTTTTTCAAAAAGCTCTTTTTGTTTCGACATGGCCAGTGAGCCGATACCCGGAAAAGAGCGTTTGGCCTTAATGCCATGGACCAGGTCGATGCAATAATTAATATAGCGGCTGGTCCGCACTTTGAACTTTGGATAATCAGATTTGGACTCGGCAAATTCTTTCAAATCATCGATGGCGCGCTGATAGTCCTCGGCCATAACATGCGTCAGAATATTACTCTTAATGCTGTCGGGATTGCCGAGATCACTCACAGAGATCTGAAATTTTTGTTTCAGCTTATTTGGTTTGCGCACCGTATTTTTGCTGATGTCTTCAGCCTGCCGGAGCGCGATTTCCATCGCCTTATTGTCCATGCTAGACCTATCGGACACCTAGACAAATGACTAAATAAGAACTCGACTGGTCTCTTTAAAAAAGCTTTTTTTGACAGACTTTGTGTCTATCTGAGACAATGACTTAAGACCAGAGGATGTCGCATCTTAAGAATTCGGCTGGTGAGTGGTATTGATTTTCAAGGAGGAAGGTCGATGTCCGGTTCTTCGCACAGCCCCCCAAATCTCATCGAATCCCAGAGTCATCAATTCGGCGATCGGTTCGGCGATCGATTTACGGAGCCGGAGAGTTTTGTGCCCGTGCCGCTACCGACTGAAATTCCGGCACCGCCGGATTTTTCTTCTTTGCCCGCGCATATTTTACATTCAGGAACGGTTGAAACTCTCATCGGCCAAAACGAAGATCTCATGGCCCGTCTCAAAGTGAATCTCCGTCGAAATTCGCTTCTCGAGCAACAAATCATGGAGTATGAGCGCGTCCAAAATGACATCAAGGGCGTCAATGAATCACTCCAGGCGCAAATCCAGATCCTGATCGAAAAAGATCGGTTTTATAGAACTAAAAATCAGAAAATCGAAGACGATGCCGCCTACCTCAAGAGCGAAAAGGCTCTGCTCGAAACTAAACTTTCTGAATTTACAGGAATCGCCGAGCGCAAAAAACGCCACCTGGCCCGTCTGGAGTCCTATCACCGAAGAATAATAAAATGGGTCAAGCCCCTGGTGACCTCCCTTAAAGCGAAAGTGAAAGCCGAAGGCGCCGCCAATGCCAAGCTCACTCAAGATCTTTATCAAAGAGACGCTTTGATTTCAGATCTGCGCAGTCGCCTCAGTGAAACTATTTTGCATATCCAAAATCAGGGCCGCATTTACAAAAAAGACCAAGAAAGCCTCGTCGAGCAATACGAGCATAAAATTTCAGCAATAAAGACCGAGACCGAGCGCTTGAAAACCGATATGAGCTTTTTCCAAGAACGCAGTGCCCGTCTCGAAATCGTCAGCACCAGACAAGTTGAAGCTGAAAATCGCGTGATTTTTCTGGAAAGACGCAAACAAGAGGTTGAAGCCACGCTGCAAGCGGACCTTAAGGAGTTGCGCACAAGCTCAGCGCAGTTGCGCCAAGAGTCCATGCACTTACAGATTCAACTCACGCAAGGCAAAGCCGAGCTCCAGCAATTGCAAACCCAATTCAAGGCCGTTCAGAATCTCTGCCAAGAAACGCAAATTCAACGAGACGAGTTGCAAAACTTGTGGAGCGAGAGCCAAAAACAAAGTGAAGAGAATCAATTGCGCCTGCAGTCTTTGCAAAAAATCAATCAAGAGCTGAGTCGGCGTGTTCGTGACCTTCGTAAAGCCAATGAAAATCAGGTGATCGCGCCACTCACCGGGATGAGCAGCACGGATGCGCCACCCAAGAGTGCAGCCGTGAAGGCAGACGGACCACAGGCGCAAATGACAGGTGACGCCTATGCCCGACTGGATGAAATCGACTCACTTTTGATGGGAATTCAATCAGGCTTTGCGATTTCGCGCGACCGTGAAGGGGAAAAAATCCAAAAACCAGAACTGGATCCGAGCTAAACGACCTTGTCCGAATTTTCTTTGCCGATCGTCTCAGACCCATCGAGGGCGGCGAAGACTGACGCGATTTTGGTTTCAGCAGTGGGCGCCGTCTCACTCGCCATCACCACCGGAATCGTCGCTACCGTCAACGGACCACCTGCTGAGACGACATAGGCAGTGACAGCAAGGGCTTCATTTTCAAACATCTCCACGGCACCCAAGGGTGTCGCCGCGAGAACTTTTTTAAATTCCGAACCGACATAACAAAATTTCATGCCGAACTGATTGGTTTGCGCAAACGTCTGTAGCGTCTCTAAAAACGGGATAATTCCGCTTGAGCCGACAAAACTCAATTCACGAAATGAGAAGATCACTTTTTGACCTATCAGGCGGCTAAAGCAAGCTTTACGAAATGGCTCTGCAGTCTCGACATCCACACGGCCCGCCAGGTGAACCAAAATCGCATCGCCGTCTTTTGTCATTCTCGCTTGCATGGTGATCTCCTTATAAGGCCCGCGACCCAGACAGAAAGCCAGTACAAAGTTCGCAAAGTCTCTATTCAGCATAGCAGGAGGCCTTGCGCGCCGACAAGGACGGCCGAGACCAGATTTTTCTCACCACGACCAATACCCTCAACATTTTTGATTTAGGTGTCCTGACCAAAGGCCAACGCCAGAGAAGTACGTAAATTGACGGCATTTTTCTTGGACTGAGGCTTAATCTCCAGTACCATTTGAAGTGTTAATCATAATTTAATCGGACCTTTCTCGACTCAAAAACAACCACACCAAGGTTCAAGGGCGTCATGGCAGAAAAAAAAGGCAAAGATAAAGATAAAGGCAAGTGGACCAAGAAAATCATTAAATTTCTCGCCTCACCCTTTGTCGTCGGCTCAATTGCGACACTGGCGGTGACTGCCACCAGTATTCAATATTTCAAATTGGTCTATGAGGATGAATCACTCGCGAACCACCCGTTTTTTCAATATATCAAGCAAGCCCATTTAATGTCTTTCGACATTCGCCTGAAAAGCCGCAGAATGCGCCCACCGGATCCAAGAGTCGCAATTCTCGCTATCGATGAGCGCTCGCTCGAACAAGAAGGCCGCTGGCCGTGGCCGCGAGAAAAAACCGCACGCTTAGTTGATGAGGCTGTCAAAGCCGGTGCCAAAGCCGTGGCGTTCGATATCGTGTTTTCTGAAGAAGATCCGAACTCTTCAATTCCGACTTTGCGCAGTCTGAGGAAGAAACTGCAAGAAGGCCAACAAATCACCGACTCAGTCGATGCCGCCATTGGCGACGAAATTCAGCGTGCCAATTCCGATAAATACTTTGGCGACACGATTGGCCGAATTAATAAAAACCTCATTCTCGGAAGTTACTTTGAAGATATCACTGAATCGAGCAATTTTCCTTATCAAGACTACTGCCGAGACGTTATTTATAATCAAAGTTACAGTTCATACTACTGGGAAAAGCAAGACATCCTGATTGGTGCCGCCGATGAACCGGTGAAGGAGTTGAAATTTCCGACGCCGATCAAAGAAGCCGTCGGCCGCTACTTGGACACCATTGAGGTGGTTCAAGCGAGCGAATGGATTCTGAGTCACCCCAAAGAAAATGCCAAACTCCTTGCCACTTTGAAAGATCTCGGTGAAGTCAATGCCTCGGCGGACGTACTCCCTTATGTTTTAGATTATTGGATGCGCGGCCGCGAAGACAGCATGCTCGAATTTTTAAAGCAGCAAATGCCGACACTTGCCGCAAAAGAGAGTATCTTCACTGAACTGGGCGCCCGCATTGATCTCATCGTCGATCAAAAAACTAAATCCGATTTATGGACGAAAATACGCCAATCAAACGAGGAGTACTGCGGCCGCTTTCTCACCCAAGACGACGAACTTCTCAACAAAGATGTCTTTCAAAAAAATTGGGAGAAGAAAAATTCAGCCGTCAAATTCGATGATTTTTCATTTACCTCCGTATGGCCGAAATTTTCTGAAAGCAATAAATTTTGGCAAGGGACAACACTTGAAGCCGCGGTTGAAAAAATTAAAAGTAAAAGTTATCGCAATGATGTCCATGAGGTCTCGCGCTGGTGGCTGGATATTCCCGTCTTAGCCAAGAACACCACGCACACCGGTTATTTCAATGCGTTCTTAGATTCAGACGGGAGCGTTCGTCGCAGCGCCCTTGTCTCACGCTTCGGCAATTCCTATATGCCTTCACTCGCTCTGAAAACTTTTCTGGCCGCCAACGACTACCGTCTGCGCCTCAATCTGGCGCAAAACAAAATTAATTCAAGCCTTGAAGCCAAGCGGATCAGTGATTTCATTGTGACCAACGCTGACGGCGACCAAGATCTTCTGAAAATTCCGGTTGACGGCCGTGGTCAGGTCTTCATCAACTACTCAGGCCCACAAAAAACTTTTCCGTATGTGAGCGCCGCTGACGTCTTGAGTGATAAAGAAACCATGAGCATCGAGCAGCGCGCCGTGAGTGCAGATTTTCCCGAAGGGCAAATCGAGAAAAAGACCGTCAATAAAAAAGAATTTCTCAAAGATAAAATTTTAATTCTCGGCGCTACAGCCATCGGAATTTTCGACTTGCGAGTGACTCCGCTCGATGAAAACTACCCCGGAGTTGAAACCCATGCCAATGTTCTCTCCAATCTCCTAATCGAACAAGCAAAAACCATGAAACAGCCAGTGGCTGCGGGCGCTCTCGGCTTTATGAAAGACCTCCCGAACGAAGACAAATACATGGGATTATTACTCGTCAGTGTCGGCCTTTTACTTTCGACAATTTTAACTTTTACCGGTCCCCTCACGGGATTTTTAGTCACCGGCAGCTCAGTCGGTGCAATCTATGCGGTTGACCGTTTCATTTTATTCAATCACGGTCTCATCTCATCGGTGATCTTCCCGCTGGCACTGGTGGGCTCAGTCTTCGGCACAATGACGGCGTACAAGTATTTTACGGAAGAAAGAAAAAAGCGCGAGCTCAAAGGCACTTTTGCCAAATACGTCTCACCCGCCATCGTTGATGAGCTGCTCTCTGACCCGGATAACATTCAACTCGGCGGCCGTAAAGTTGAACTCACCGTGTTCTTTTCTGACGTGCGCGGCTTCACCACGATCTCAGAAAAACTCGATCCCGAAGCCTTATCGGATTTACTCAACAGCTACCTGACTCCCATGACCGATTTGGTTTTTAAAAACAAAGGCACGCTTGATAAATACATGGGAGATGCGGTCATGGCGTTTTTCGGCGCCCCGATTCACTACGGTGATCACGCCAAACACGCGTGCCGCTGCGCGATTCAAAGTTTGCAAAAACTCTCTGAACTTCAGGCTGAGTATCGCGCCAAAGGCCTTCCAGAAATCGATATTGGAATTGGCCTCAACACCGCCGAAGTCAGCGTCGGCAACATGGGTTCGCAAACCGTGCGCAGTTATACGGTCATGGGCGACGGCGTGAACTTGGCTTCGCGCTTAGAGGGTATTAACAAACAATACGGCACCCGTATTATCATCAGCGAATTCACCCGCAAAGCCATCGGCGATGATTTCATTTGCCGCGAAATGGATTGGGTGAAGGTAAAAGGTAAAAAACTGCCGGTGAAAATCTATGAATTGCTCTCAGAAAAAACCGCGCCTCAAGAAACCATGGAACTCGTGAAATGCTGGAATGAAGGCTTTGATTTTTACCACAAAATGTCGTTTGAAAGTGCTATCCGCTCTTTTACGCAGGCGCTCAATGTTTGCCCAACCGATGCCGCCTCAAAACTCTATCTTGAACGCTGCAATGATTACCTGCAAAACCCGCCTCCTGCCGATTGGGATGGCGTTTTTACCATGACATCTAAATAATGTTTAAATTATAAGCAGAAAACTCGCGCGGCCTCTCGACCGTGCGAGTTTTTGGATCAAATTCAGCACTTTTTGCGGTGACAGGCGAAAGAATCCTCTCATAGGATGAGCCTGCAATGAATTCATCTTGGCTGTACTTCTTGATAACTTTGTTTTGCTTTGCGCCAAATGCCGCAAATGCCACCTCCGCCCTGCGCTTTAAAACGCCAGGAGGCGATGCGATTGCTAGCGCCAAGTATTTCGAGCGCGATTCTGATAAGCAAATCATGGAACTCAAAGGCGATGTGCAATTGATTTATGATAATCAACACATCAGCTGTGATCACGCCATCATTCATCAAGATACGGAAGAAATCGAAGCCGAAGGTCATCTCGTCATTGCAAGTCCGACGATTCACGTCGAAGGCGACCGGGCGCATCTCAGCTATAAAGATAATACCGGCATCATTTACCATGGTTTTGTGCAATCCGGCCAAGTGATCTTTGAAGGCGAAGTGGTGCGAAAGATGGGGCCACTCCAGTATGAAGCCGATGATGGCTACTACACCGCATGTACCACTTGCCCGCCCGCCTGGAGTTTCACCGGAAGTCATATTCGGGCTGAACTGGGTGGCTATGCTCATATCAGCAAGGCATGGTTTCGGGTCGCGAACTTTCCGATTTTACCGCTGCCCTATATTGTCGTGCCACTAAAGAGCGAGCGCCAATCGGGTCTGCTGACACCGACTTTGGAATTTGGCTCAGGAGGAGTCACACCTGGCCTCAGATATTTTTGGGCGATCAGTCGCTCCCAAGATGCCACCGTTACGGTGAAAAATTATGCGCATCGAGGCCCCAAGGGCCTTCTCAATTACCGCTACATGCTTTCACCCAACAGTGAAGGTGAAATGAATGCGGGCCTAATTCGTGATAAAAGTTTTGCTCTGGATCCACAGTACCAGGTTTTTAAACAATTTCCGGTCTCAAGCGATTATCCGGATCGCCCGAAAATCAATCGCTGGTTTTTCAATTACAATCACACGTATGACCTGCCAGAGGGATTTACACAGAAAACCCGCCTGAATCTGCTCAGTGACTTTCTCTACATGCGCGATTACCCGGATGAATCGATCGGCTACGGTGAGCCTGCCTTAGAAAACCGCTTAACTCTCTCACATACAACCGACATCACCCAAGGCGGTATTGATCTTGGCTATTATGTGAGCACTCTCAAATCCAATCCGGTCACAGATAATAACGATGCCACGCAACGAATGCCAGAGCTGAGATTTTCAGTCGCAGAACAAAACATCGCTGACACTGGTTTATTATTTCACATTGATTCAAACTACGTGAACTTTACCCGCGGCGATTTTGCCTTTGATAGCATCATGTACAATTGCGCTCCCCCGACTGGCAAACAAACCAACCTTCCATTTTGCGTCGTGGATCGCTCGCAAAAGGTTTTAAGTGCGCCGGCGGTTGATCCAACGGTCCCTGGTTTTACACCTCAACCCAATTTATTTAATCCGGCACAAGATGTGATCCGCACCGGGCAGCGCTTTGACACCGAACCTGAGATATCCTACCCCATGCATTTAGGTAAGTACTTTGATGCCCTCTCAAGCCTCTCCTATCGCTATACCCAGTATGCCTTTGCCATCGGACAAGATCGCGTCGCCGGCAACAGCGGGGGCTATGACTCAACTCCGCTCAGACAATACGCCACTTTTAATTTTTCGACCAGAACCCGATTTTCTGAAGTCTTTTTGCCGGATGACCCCTTTGATGCCAGATACAAGCATGAGATCATCCCTGAGGTTTATTACTCCAATATTCCCTATTACTACGAAACAAAAAATGATTTCTTTCAAGGCTCAGCTGAATCCTTGCCATCGTTCTTAACGATCCAGCCGGTCAGCGATTCAGATATTCCAATCCCTGACAATAATCCGGATCACACTAAGAAACGCCTGAGTAAAGCCCGCCGCATTCAATTTGATTATTTTGACCGTGTGCAAGGGCGAAATCTTCTCACCTTTGTTTTAGATAATCGCTTGATTCGCAAAAAAATGGGCCTCGACATGCCAGACTACAAACAAATTGTCAGTTTCAAGGTGGCGCAATCTTATGATTTTGAGGAGGCCTATGTTCCCGAAGATCAAGGCCGCTTTCCGTGGTCAGATATTTCGTCATTGCTTGATGTGCGCCTCGACAATTTTGAAACAAACACAGCCACGCACTATTACCCGTACCACAACAAAACCGACACGGCCATTCGGGTGAAGGTTATGGATATCAAAGGCGACTTCGTGCAGGTCGCCTATTCACGCAAAGATAATATTACTAGCACCATCGATCAGTCCGAAGCCAGTCCGCCGACGCAATCAATTTCACTCGGGCTCGGTACGATCACGCGTTATGCTGACGCGAGCGTAAATTTCGCCTACCAGCCGCGCGATCAGAGCTATACGAATTTCTTTGTTTCTGGCTGGGGCGGAGCTTTGCTGGTCAAGCCCCCAGGCAATTGCTGGAGCATTTCTATTATCGTGAACCAAGTCTATAGCGATAGCCCAACCTATCGATTTGGTTTCGATTACAATTTTGGTGGTTCACCTGCGGGACCTGGCCCCGAAGTCACGCCTGGACAAAACTCGCCGACCAATCCAGGCGCACCTATTCCAGGAGCCCCGGGCTATCCGTTTCAGCGAACTGTCCAGAATTAAAATTTTAAAATATTATAAGAGACCGCGCCGCCATCGAGGCCGCGCTCGGAGAGCAGCGGAAAAATCTGCAACTTTGAAACCAGCTTTTTATTTGTCGGCTGAATCCCCGTCACTGGCTGATCTTCTTCGGGCGCACTCGGCACTCCGTAGACGACATAAAGCCCAAGGAGAATTCCGGCGTAAAGGCCGAGCGAAGCCCCGCGCGCGACTTTGTTGAGATTATCCCCTGGCTTATCAGTAAAAGCGAGGGTCGCGGCACCGACGAGTGTGCCGGCGAGAACGCCGTAGCTGCAACTCATGACAAATTCTTTAGTCGGCTCAGCTTGTGCCGCTTTGGGCATGATTAAACTCAGGGAAAAAATCGCGCTAAAAAAAATCTGTCGTATAAGTCTGCGCTTCAACTGGGATGTCATACCCTCAGTTTCAAGGAGTCCGATGTTCAGTGTCAACTTTTGCTTATGTCTGGACTAGACCTCAAGTCAGGCCGTCAATGAAATACTCAATCAGCCACTCAGCACTCACCTTTGCTAGCCAGACTTCACAAGGTTGATCATACTTGTGCGCAAGATACTCCTGCGCTCGACTGAGCCGCTGCAACTGCCGCTCTGGCAAAGGGCTGTGCGCCCAGGCTCTGGCACGCATGAGCTTCACTTCACAAATCAGAAGCTCCTGCTTCGGCGTTTGCAAAAGCAAATCAACTTCCGCAAACGGGGTTTTGAGCTGATGTCTGAGCAGCCGGTAGTTTCTAGCATGCAGGTCTTTTGCGACGAGATACTCAGCAAATAGTCCGAGTTGTTTTTTATTAAAGGATTCGGTCCCAATGCTCCCGAACTCCCGCAAATGTGCGGCGATGTTCGCGACAAGGGCCATGTTCTTGAATGGCCAGGCGATGTTCAAGGCAGGCGTAGCCTTTGTGGCGCGCAAATCCATAGGCCGGAAACTCCTCTGAAAGTTCTAACAACAACCGATCGCGAGCGACCTTGGCGATAATTGACGCTGCCGCAATTGGCAGTGCCCGCAAGTCACCTTTGATCACCGTGGTTTGTTGAAAGGGCTTCGGTAAATCCGGGATCTTCTGATTGCCATCAACCAGCACATGACCCGTTTTTACCTTCAGACCTAAAATCGCTCTCTTCATTGCCAGCAACGAGGCTTGCAAAATATTGAGCTCAGCGATTTCATCAACATCTGCAAAGGCGATGCTGGTCTGGCAAGATTCAAGAATTTCTTCGGAGAGAGTGTTGCGCCGCTTTTCGGAGAGAAGCTTTGAGTCAGTAATTCCGGCAACAGAAAAACCAGGAGGCAAAATCACGGCCGCCGCATAGACGGGACCGGCAAGACAGCCGCGCCCGAC
>JAYVXN010000107.1:0-7801 GCA_043785085.1 Bdellovibrionales bacterium
GGCCTCCCGTCTCGATTCGTCGCAAAATCCACGGCGAAAAAGTGTCAAGTTACTTATGACAGGGTGCTTAGACTGCATCTGCTCACAGCTCACAAAAGCACGGAGCGTCAAAAACATAAAAGAAGGGAGCGAAATGCTCCCTTCTTTATTCAAAAATTTCAGTTGAAACTACTGCTTTTTAGTATCGGCCGGTGCAGCAGCGCCGTTTGATGCCAGCTGACGGTCGATGATTTGTTTGAAATCTTCAAAGGGATAGGAGCCTTTTAGAGAAACGCCATTAATCAAATAGCCGGGAGTTCCGCTAAAGCCGAATTTCTCAGCTTCTTGACGGTCTTCATCAATACGCTTCTTTACCTCAACTGAATCGAGGTCTTTTTGCAGTTTCGCCATATTCGCGCCAACTTTTTTCGCGGCTTCTTTCAGATAAGCTTCGCCTTTGTCAGAAAAATCACTCTGATTTTCAAATACTGTGTCTTTAAATTTCAGGGCTTTCGCTTTGTCCTGAAGCGCGATCGCCTCATAATACTGCGAACCTTTTAACGCAAAAGGGTGAATACGCTCAATCGGAAAGTTCTTGAAAATGATTTTAACTTTATCGCCGTACTGGCTTATCACTTGTGCCATTGTGGCATGGCCACGTTTACAAAAGGGGCACTGAAAATCAGAGTACTCAACAATGGTCACCGGAGCGGCGAAGGTGCCATCGATGGCGCGATTATCGCTGATGACGGGTTTCAGAGGATTTTTAAATTCCTCTTCACGCTTTTTAGTCTCTTCAGCGCGATATTTTTCTTCTTCGCCAGCCCGAGCTTTTTGCGCGGCTTCGTTAACGACCTTAAGAAATTTATCAGGATTTTTTTCAATTACAGAAAACATAATGTCAGGATTGTCTTCCATGACCTTTTTCAATTGCGGCGCTGAAGGTGCGCAAGCAACCAACGCCAATCCAGTAATGACTGTTAATAAGTTAAAAATGATCGGTTTCAAAGAAAATCCTCCGGTAAAATGCCTGTTTATCACATTGAGCTGATAGTCTGCCATAATGTCTGGGAGGCAAAAAGAAAAATATGCTGAGTCATGCCGCAAGAGAGGTTGACGCAAATCATCGCATATAAACTTCGTTCAACTATTTTGTTGCTGGGGAAAAATCGAGGCTTCCAAATTTTCGGCGGTGTGCGATATACTTTTTTATATGAAAAAACTCATACTTTCTTTCCTAATCTTACTTGTTAGCGCCACGGCCTGGACCAAGGTCGAATATGATGCCAACGACTTGATGATGAAAAACTCAGAGCAAGTGGCGGAACTGGTCCGCAAAAAACTCAAAGCCGCCTCGGATATTCAAGTGCAGCAAGAAGACAATGATGAAAACGGTATTCTCGCAGAACCGGCAGCTATTGAAAAAATGAAAGATGCAATGCGCATCGTGCTTTCCCGTCCCGATCAAGATGACGGCCGCGCGACACAGTTTGCTCGGGTGCGTCGTGAACTCAGCGATTTAGGCTCGTTTGAAAAAGTCCTGCAGGATTTGACGACAGAGGGAATCACCGCACTTAAATCCAAGTCAGGTTCAGACAAAATTCAGATCACCTACATTTTCTTGCTGGAAAATCTCATGGCAGAGCTTAAGCCGGATATTGCGAAGAACAAGATTTTTCAAAAGCTCATCGAGCAAATCCGTGATGCCAATCTAAAAATAGACGATAGTATTAAATCAACCATCAAGTTGCGCACCATGACTGTCCCAGTCTCCCCTAGCCAAACGGCGGCGAAAATCCTCAAGAAATGATGTTCGGGGACCAAGTTCCCAGTCCCTGGATCTGGGCCTGAGGCCGAACCCGAACCAGCGGCCAGTTGCCAGCTGCTGGTTCAAGCATTCCTCATTCTGAGCCGATAACAATTGGAATGGATGCTCGCTTTTACCAGCAAATGATATTGTGGACCTTTTGTTTGGCTGTCGGACTCGGCATAGTCAGCTATTTTATTCTCATTCAACCACCCGCGCAGTTTGCCAAACAAGACGTCGCCCCCGTGACCTCTGGCGAGGTGCGCACCCCGGCCTCCGATGACAATATTTCAACCGAGACCACATCTTTAGATGCTAAAAATCTCTCGCAGGCCGTTGAGATTTCTCTCAATTGTAAAACTCAAAACAAAAGCCAATTCAGCGCCGGAGTAAAGCTCATCCGCATCACCGCTGATTTCTGCAAATCCACAAAAAAATCGCCGCAAATCATCGTCAAATCGACCGTGCAAAACCTCACCAATAAGTTTATGGCCACGGTTTTTTATCCTTCCCCCCGAACCTACACGACGGACTATATTTCACTCGAGCCTGGCGTAAATCGCATTGAGATTCATCATGAATTTCAGGATGGCAGCACCGAAGATCTCGAATTTCTCGCTGAGCGCTTGAAGACTGAAACGTAGGATCAATAAACGTAATTCAGTCCCGCAAGATAAAGCGACTCGCGAACACTTTGACCGCCGTCATGCGTGAAGGTCGACGTCGTCAACGTAGCACTGAGCCGTTCCGTTAGATTTTTTCGCCCAATGTAGGCGACAATCCCATCGATTGATTTGTAATCCGCTTCCAAACTCACGGTTTTCGTCACGTCTTTTCCGAGGGAATAAATAATTTCATCGACCGGCCCCGGACCGAACACGGCCGGATTCATCTGCACAGTGACTTTGGCGCGAACCCAAGGGTTTTTCACAAAGACATCCATGGTGTTTCCGGCAATTGAATAGCGCACGTCGAGATGCATTTGCGGACCTACTGGAACTTCAACTTTACTCAGGCGTTCTTTAGCTTCCCAGACAGGCCTAATTTTAGGATCACTTTTGGCGTAATTATCGACGTGAAATTCAAGCAATCGGCGCACCATATATTCGCCGAATTTGCGGCGCTCATCATTGACGTCCTGATCAGTGCCGCGGATGCCGTACAAATTGTCGTAGTAAAGATTCTTGTTGGCCGGATTTAGAATCTGCTGTTGCTCGGTGCGCCCAAACTTTTGCTCATAGCTCTCTTTGAATTCCTTGCTCAATTCCGGATTGAAGATCTTTTCTTTTAAAGTCGGCCCGTTTTCTGCCGGAAACGGCACAACCACTAAGTCTGAGACTGTTTGGTCACGCTCTT
The DNA here is from genome assembly GCA_043785085.1 of Bdellovibrionales bacterium. Lineage (GTDB taxonomy): Bacteria > Bdellovibrionota > Bdellovibrionia > Bdellovibrionales > JAMPXM01 > JAYVXN01. The sequence goes on from JAYVXN010000107.1 coordinate 3,143, forward strand.
TTTCAACTGAAGAAAGGTAACCCTCATGCGGAGCATAGCTGCGCGCCAAGGCCGAAAAGCCTTGGGTAAGAAGGACGACCAGAAAAAGTCCCAGTCGGAAAAATCGGTAAAAAGCCTGAAAATGCCCCATTCTCTTTCTACTTATGCAAGCCACGGTCTCAGCTTGAGACGTCTAACCTATTGAAATTATATACCCAATTTCGAACTCGACACCTTGTCCTAATGACGGTTGTCGAGAGAATTTCACATTCTAACCGAATCTTTAATCTTTTCATCAACTTGCCTTACTATTCTTTTATCAATTGAAGTGCCGCAAAACGTCCTATAATTTGCAGGATATAGATGGACACAATTGAACTGCGCCAAAAGAGCGATATTCACCTAAGTCGCAAACTGTTTCACGCTATCGGTGTGACGACAATGTGCGTAATTTACCTCGAAACCAGCAAGACGGCTTGCTGGTTTATCGTTACCGGCATTTTGGCGGTTATTTTACCTTTTGATCTCATGCGTTTACGTCGACCGCATTGGAACAATATGGCAATTCGCGTCCTTAGACCGCTCATGCGTAAACATGAAAGTTCAACATTGTCCGGCACCACTTATCTCTTCATGGGCGCTTTTGTTTTATTATTTTTGGACCATCGTGTCGTAACCCTCACGCTATTATTTTTGGCGTTTGGCGATCCAATTGCTAGTTTTTTCGGCATCCGCTATGGCAAGGACAAAATCCTCGGCAATAAAACTCTCCAAGGTACTGCGGCTGGCTTCGTGGTGTGTACGCTAATTGCTGGAGTCTATTACTACTTTAACAATATTATGGCTGAGCGATTGCTGATCGTGGCGCCCCTTTCCGGACTGATTGGTGCCTTGGCTGAACTCATTCCAATTGGCAAGCTCGACGACAACTTTACCTTCCCGGTCATTGGTGGCGCCATGCTCTGGCTGCTTTTTCAACTTTTTGGCGGCTTCGGACTCTGATATAAGCCTTTCCTGAATAGGAGCCTCCATTGCAAACAAATGTGGCAAACAAATGTGGCAAATGAATATGGCAAATGAATATGGCAAATGAATCCGGTCAACGCTTTGATGTCAAAACGCGTACGCGTCGTCTGCGTCAGCGCATGGGCATGCATATCTATGTGCTTCCGAATCTGGTGACGACTGGAAATATGTTCTTTGGTTTTTACGCCATCATTCAGGCGATCAAAGGTGAATACATTCAGGCGGCCTATATGATTGTGGCTGCTGCGGTCTTTGATCTTTTGGATGGACGCCTCGCGCGCCTCACTCGCAGCACCAGCCAATTTGGTGCGGAGTATGATTCGCTTTGTGATTTGGTCAGCTTCGGTGTAGCTCCTGGTTTGCTTTTATATCTCTGGGCATTGCAACCGTTTGGCCGGATCGGCTGGCTGGTGAGTTTCTTGTTTGCCGCCTGTGGTGCTCTTCGCTTAGCCCGCTTCAATGTGCAGTCACACGTGATTGAAAAAGCTTATTTTCAAGGTCTGCCGATTCCGATGGCGGCTGGAATTGTCGCCAGTTCAGTTTTAGCTTTCAATGATCTCGAAATTCAAGCTAGCCACAATATTTGGTTGTTGGGAATGGCCGTCTTACTTGCGTTTGTGATGGTCAGCACCTTTCGCTACCGCAGCTTTAAAGATATTGATCTCAAACGTCGCTTACCATTCACCTATCTGGTCGCCGGCGTTGGCGTGATCGCGCTGATCGCGATTCGCCCTGAAGTGACTCTGTTCTTTTTGTTTATTGGTTACGCTCTCATGGGAGCGTTATTTGGAATACTTCGCCTTGGTAAACCCCCGAGCGCTCCGACCCTGGTTGTGACGCCGATTGAAGAAGGGGATGATTTACATGAGGCGGTCGATGATGATGAGGAGTCACACAGATGAAAAAAGTCAGTGTCGGCGTGGTCGGAGCCACGGGTGTCGTCGGTGAAACATTCTTAAGCATTTTAGAAGAGCGCCAGTTTCCGGTGAGTGAACTGCGCTTATTTGCCAGTGAGAATTCAGAAGGGCAAAGCCGAAAATTAGGTCAACGTGAATTCCCTGTGCAAGTACTGAAAGACGGCTGCTTTGATGGCCTAGATATGGTGTTCTTTTCGAGCGGCGATGACATCAGTAAAACTTGGGCACCGAAAGCGGTCGCCGCAGGTGCCATGGCCATTGATAATTCCGGTGCATTTCGCATGAATCCTGAAATTCCGCTGGTGGTGCCTGAAATCAACGGCGATCTTTTGCCAAAACCTGGTAAGCCCATGATTATCGCCAATCCAAATTGCTCAACAATTCAGTTGGTCATGGCGCTTGCACCTCTCGCCAAAAAATATGGTTTGAAAGCCGTACGTGTCGCCACTTATCAATCCGTCAGCGGCGCCGGTCGCGCGGGAATTGAAGATCTCTTCAACTCGACTCGCGAAGCAATGGAAGGTGAAGAGGCCGAGCGCTCAGCGGTTTTCACCGCACCGATTGCCTTTAACTGTGTGCCGCAAATTGGTGGCTTCACTGAAGATGGTTTTTGCACCGAAGAAACGAAGATCATGCGTGAGACGAATAAGATTTTGCGTCTGCCAGATGTGCCGGTTTCGGCTTTCACCGTTCGCGTGCCCACTTTGAATGCTCATGCGGAAGCGGCTTGGGTGACTCTTGATCAAGAAGTTAAAGATAAGACTGAGATCGAGTCGAGTCTCGCGGCATTCCCTGGCATTGAAATGATCAAAATCAACCAAAGTCCGGCATTTCCAACCCAGCAACAAGCTTCTGGTCGTGATCCGGTTTACATTGGTCGCGTGCACCGCGATTTACATGACCCAAAGACCTGGATGATGTGGATTGTCTCCGACAATCTCCGCAAGGGTGCCGCACTAAACGGGACCCAGATCGCCGAGCATATTTTTGACTTAAAGTAAGCCTCGTGGTCCAATCTAAGGATGCAAATGCGTCGACGGATTGATGCTACTCAATGGCTGGTTTTACTTTTTGCAATTCTTTGCAGCACCTCGATTTCTTACGCAACCATTACAGTACAATCAATCACCGGTGTTTCAAATGTCACGGGCCTCAATCCAGTGCCAGGAGCTTCCCCGGTACCCGGCACACGAGCACTGACTATTTACGGAGGACTAGCGGGTCCCGAAGCCGCCTGCACCAGTGAAGACAATGTTTCAACCTGCAATAACTGCCATGTGGCAAACTCCGGTCGACTTTTTTCATGCAATAACTCGAGGGTTTATCCAAATCTGCAAATTAAGATCACCATGGTTTCTGATTCAGTCGATGCCGGATTTCCAGGCGCTGTTTCTGGAACCACCACGCAACTTTTAACTGCATCGACTGGCTCTTCAACGAAAGAAACTAAAGGACAGCCGTTTACCATCATCGTCCCGTGGAGTGCTTATTGTACCGCGAATGGCAGTGCAACTTGCCTCACCAACACCTCCAGTACGGTTCTCCAGGTCGGTGCTTTTAAGACCGCACTGAGCAGCGCTTTTGCCTCCGGTGACGATAGTGTTTCGATCACCGTGTTTGTGGTTCCAGATATTGGCACCGGTCAAAGCGCGATATCGCTCAGTCCGAACGCCACCTGCGCGACTTCAACGGCTGGTATTTGTCATTTTGAAATGAAAGATGGCGACACCAAAGGGGTCTTGGATAAAATTACGGCCTCGCCCAATTTTCCAAATCCCGCGTCCCCAGATACGGTGCCTTTTAAGTTCGTGCGCGCCTATTTCACCTCGGACTCCGGACAATACGCCTCGATCACTCAAGAGTCCCAATTCTTGGATCTCAATATAGTCACTGATGGCGCAGGAGCTTTTCATACAGATCCGAAACGCATAGATGGTTTGACTAACGACAGGTACTACTATTTTAAAATGGCTTTGGTGGATGAAGCTGGCAACGTCGGTTATTTCACTTCTGATGCCGACGATCACCAGTGCACCAACGGTACCGACTGCCACCGTGTTTTGCCGGGTGAAGTGCTAGGCGTACTCGCCAATAAAACCAATTGTTTCATTGCGACTGCGGCCTATGGCTCAAAGATGGCACCCGAGGTGCAAACTTTCCGAAATTTCCGCGACACCTTTCTCGTGCCGTACAAATGGGGACGTAAATTCGTTTTGTTTTATTACAAACACAGTCCCTATTATGCCGACATCATTGCGCAAAATGAAACTCTCCGCGCCATCAGCCGAACTCTGTTGTGGCCACTCTGGCTGTACGCGCAAATTTCTCTGAAATTTGGGGCCTTGCTTGCGAACGGACTCACCCTGCTCTTTTTGTTGTCGCTGGCACAACTGCTTCGATTGAAACGCCGGAGTGCTAAATGATGAAACCGACCCTCTTAGCAACTCTACTCTTACTGAGCCAAAATGCCCGAGCCCAAGTCGATCTAAATATTCACCGCACCTTGATTGCGCAAAATGCGGCGCCCACCAGTGAGCCACCGGCCGCCGATGCCACGGCTGATCCCAATCAAGACGGCGATGATTCGATTGACGATGAAGACGCAGATTCAACCGTCGTTAAAGAAGCACCACCGAAGCCCGAGTTTCCGTATCCCGGAGCGCAGACCGAAGAAGGTTTTACGCCGCCAGCTATTTCGACCGTACCGACGCCAGCCCCGACAGTTCCTGAATCTTAT
>JAYVXN010000108.1:0-7797 GCA_043785085.1 Bdellovibrionales bacterium
ACGCCTCGTCCAGATTTTCCTGCGCGAGCCGCCACCTTCGGGCTTCTGGAGCATTCCGACTCGAAAGTTTATGCAACATTGGGGTATACAGCCCTAGCAAATCCGATTTATAAATAGTCTATGAATATTTTAGTGACAGGTGCCACAGGGTTAATCGGAAGTGCGGTTGGTCAAAAACTAGTTCGCCAAGGACATACGGTTCGGGTTCTCGTCCGTCATCCAGAAGCGGCGCTCGCTTCGCTGGCTTTTCCGTGCGAGGTCTTTCAGTGGGACGATTATACGGCTGAGATTCCGCCCGAGTCATTGCGTGATGTGGAGGGTATCATTCACCTCGCCGGAGATCCGATTGCCGAAGGCCGCTGGTCGGCTCAGAAAAAACAGCGCATTCGTGACTCGCGCATTATCGGTACCGCAAATTTAGTGAAGGCGATCTTGGCTTCGCCTTTGAAACTAAAGGTTTTTGTTCTCGGTTCGGCGATGGGATATTACGGCGACTGTGGTGACACCTGGATTCACGAGGAAGCAAAACCGGGCCATGATTTTTTAGCCTCGGTAACCGTGGACTGGGAAAAAGCCCTTGAACCGCTCCGCGCACGAGAGGGTTTGCGCCTGGTCCAAGTGCGCACGTCGATGGTGCTGGATAAAAACAAAGGTGCTTTAGCATTGATGCTTCCGGTCTTTCAAAAAGGCTTTGGTGGCGCGCTCGGCAGTGGCCAGCAATTCATGAGTTGGATTCATATCGATGATATCGCTTCCTTATTTGTTTTCGCCGTTGAAAATGCCAAGGTGAATGGGCCCATTAATGGTGCGGCTCCAGAGCCAGTTCGTAACCAGGAATTCACTCAAGAGCTGGCGCGAATATTAAAACGCTCGGCCGTATTGTCGGTGCCGAAGCTGGCTCTGAAGGTGGTGTTGGGTGAATTTGCTGATTCAGTTTTAATGAGTCAGCGCCTTTCAGCAGAGAAACTTTTAAAATTAGGTTTTCAGTTTCGCTATCCGAAGCTGCTCGAGGCGCTTGGTGACCTTTGTGCGAAAATGCAAAACGGCACCCATGAGCTGGTGTTTGAACAGTGGCTCAATCGGCCGGTGAAAGAAATTTTTACTTTGTTTGCCGACGAAAAAAATCTCGAGGAACTGACACCCAAGTTTATCGGCTTTCATGTGCTGGGAAAGTCGACCGAGCAAATTGGCGAAGGCACTCTCATTGATTACCGCATGAAGATTCATGGTGTGCCGATTAAATGGCAATCACGCATCGAGGAGTGGGCTCCCGGGCGCCGCTTTGTTGATACGCAAACCAAGGGGCCTTATCAGTACTGGCATCACACCCATGAGTTTGAAATTTTGGGTCAAGGCACCTTGATTCGGGATCGGGTGCTTTATCGCGTTCCCATGGGCCGAGTCGGTGAAATGGTGGCCGGCGGCAAGGTTTTTGGTGACGTCGCAAAAATCTTCGCGTATCGCAGAAAGAGAATTCAGGAACTATTTCCGCGGCAATAAAAGGGATATTCATGTCACAAGTACGGCTGACCACACTCGCAGTGGGCACTGAAGTCACCGACGGGCAAATTATCGATCGCAATTCTGCCTGGATTTCACACAATGCCGTGCTGCTTGGCTTTAAAATCAATGAACATCGGGTGCTTCCAGATGATCGCGCCCTGATCCGTGCGGCCTTGCATGAACTCAGTCAAAGATCTGAGATTATCATGGTCACCGGCGGACTGGGCCCCACCAGCGATGACTTCACCAGAGATGTCATCAGTGAATTTGCGGAGCAGCCGCTTGAGCTCAACGAGAGTGTTTGGCAGGAATTGCAAACCAAGCTCAGTCAGCGGGGCGTTCCCGTGAATCTGTCGCAACGCCAGCAGTGTTTTTTTCCGCAAGGATCGTTGGTGCTCGAAAATGATTACGGCACCGCCCACGGCTTTTATCTTAAAACCGCCCAGCAAACCGAGATTTTTGTTTTACCGGGGCCACCGGTTGAAGTTGCCGCCGTCTGGAATAAATCCATTCATGCGATGCTTGAAGCGCGCATTCCCGAAAGTGCCCGCGAGGACCTCAAGATTTTGCGCTGCCTTGGCAAAGGCGAAAGTGATTTGGCCGAGCTAACCGAGAAAGTCATGAGTGGCAGTGGCTTGCGTCTCGGCTACCGAGCGCACACGCCGTATGTGGAAATCAAAGTTTGGATTCCGCGCATTGGCCGCGAAAATGCGCAGAGCTATTTAGATCTCCTGGAGCGCGAATTACATCCGTGGATCGTCAATCACGATGATGAGGATTTAGCCGAGACGTTTTTGCAAAAGCTCGGTGAGAAGTCTGCGCTGTGGTTCGACGCCGCAACGGGGGGCTTGCTCACCGAGAGGTTTGCGGCGCTGATGCGCGATCGAAATCCGCCGCAAGTCTTAACGGTTTGGGAAGAAAGCACTCCTGCGGAAACCTGGGTGCAAGAAAAGCTACAAAATCAGAATCAGACCTTTGCCGTGGCGCCAGATGCGGAAAATCGTTTCTGGGTGGTCGGCTGCAAAATCAGTGGGCAAATCAGTATTGAAAAAATCTCGCCGCCTTTTGTTTATAACTTACGCTCCGACCGTGGCCGTAAGTACATCACTGAAAAATCATTTCAGGTCTTTTTAGGAAAATTGTAGATGAGATTTCCGCATACAGATCAGATTCTAGTGGGCGCGCAATCACTCCCGGCCGCGCAGATCGTTTCTTTAATTGGCCCACTGATGACGCCCGAGCGACGCGCGCGTATCGATGCGGTTTTAAAGCTTCGCACCTACAGTGTGACTCCGGTGTTAGAAAATATTTATGACCGCGGCAACGCCAGTGCCGTGATGCGCAGTTCAGAAGCGATGGGCTTTCAAGCCGTGCACCTAATCGAGATCAGCGAAAAGTTCAAAGAAGCCAATCGCGTGACCAAGGGCGCAGACAAGTGGCTGGATGTGATTCGTTGGAAAAGCACCAAAGAGTGCGTCGAAAACTTGCGCGGCAATGGCTATCAGATTCTCGCGACGCATTTGGATGGCGCAAGACCCATTGATGAAATGGATTTCACTCGGCCGACCGCATTGGTGTTCGGCAATGAGAAGGACGGCGTGTCGCCTGAATTGCTGAGTTTAGCGGATCATCGCGTAGTGATTCCGATGCATGGTTTTGTACAAAGTTTTAATATTTCCGTGGCGGCTGCGATCGGGCTTTATCATGTCTTCAAAGAGCGCGAGCGCAAACTTGGCGGCAATGGGGATTTAACTCCTGAGCAGCAAGAGATCCTGCGGGCTTATTTTTATCTGAATTCGTCGAAAAATCCTGAGCGTTTGGTGCAGCGGTTGTTGGCGCGAAATTAAAGACTAACAGCCGAATTCTCAAGAGAATTGATCTCAGCATCGTTTTGCGTATGCTGTTTTTTCAATTGCTCAAGTTCACCGCGCAGGCGAAGTTTATCGGTCAGCGCCGGGCCGCTTTGGCTGAGGATTTTATCGTAAAGTGAATCCATTCTCGTTTCGAGTTTGGTGTTCTCATTTTGCAGTTGAAACTCTTTTAAACCTGCGTGATAGGCACTCAGAAACTCGGCCTCAAAAGGTAGTGGGCAAACGCCCTTGTAGGGATTGCCATCTTTGCCAAATTCAAAACCTGATCGTGGTGTGCAGAAATCAACGAGGCCAGCTTCGCGGCCATTTTCATACATCTCAGCATTCGGTGGAAAGGGAGTTTTTCCGCATTCCTGGCGATGGGCATCTAAGGCGTTTGCATCTTTGCCATTGGCGCCATCAATTCGGCCAATGGCATACCAATCGACATTTTGGCAAAAGCTACGCGCGCCTTGATTCATTGGTAAAGAACTGCAACCTGCTAAAAGCAGCGCAAACGAAAAAGCACCTAGGCCTTGAAACACGACACCACCCTTAACCCCATTTCCTCCGTTGTACCGACTGCGTTGTGCGCCAATCAAGAGATTTCGACAATCTGCGTCTGGAGGAGATTTTTTTCACTGGCCCAACATCTAGCCTCTGTTGACCCTTTCCCCTCTCTCAGGCACCTTAGGCGATAATGAAAATCGCACTCTTACATGATTCTATTCTGCCGCCGAAGAACTATGGTGGCATCGAGCGCATAGTTATGGCGCTTTCAGCTGAATACATACGCTTGGGGCATGACGTCATCGTGCTCTGTCGCAAAGGGAGTCAGCTCAAAGAATTCGCCATGCAGGAGCTTCCGGCCGACTATCTCACGGCTGACCCGGAATCTTGGCTGCCAAAGGGGCTTGATTTCTTGCACAGTCATCAGCCACTCTCGATCAAGTCGAAGGTCCCGTATTTGGTGACCATTCATGGCAATGGTCATCCGCAAGAAACTTACGCGCCAAACACGAACTTTTTGAGTCAGAGTCACTGCCGCAATCACAACGGCAAATATTTTGTGTATAACGGTGTGGATCCTGAGCATTACCCCTTCATCGAAAAAAAACAGGACTACTTTGTCTTTTTAGCACGCACCACCTGGCGGGTGAAAAATGTCAAAACGGCGATCGCGTGGGCCCAGGATATTGGCGCACGCTTGGAAATCATGGGCGGCAGCGGCGTTTCCCGCGGCTTGATTCGCTATGCTGGCCTCGTCGATGAAGCGCAGAAGCTCAAACTTCTCGCGGGTGCTCGGGCTTTGATTTATCCGACCAATTGGGATGAGCCGTGTGCGGCAGCGCCCTTGGAGGCGCTCGCTTGTGGCACTCCGGTGATCACCACCGGAAATGGCTGTATGCCAGAACTTGTTCGCCCAGGCACCGGCATCGTTTGCCGCGACTATGATGATTTGCTACAAGCTGCGGAAGAAGTCAAAGAAGTCAAGCCAGCCCGCTGCCGTCAGGCCGTTGAAGAATTTTTCAGCCTCAAGCGCATGGCGCAAGATTACTTGGAACTGATTGAGAAAATTCGCAAAGAAGGCGAATTGGATCAAGAGCCGCGCTATAATTTTTCTCCGTCCAGTATCACGCTTCTCTATAAGCCCACGATTTTCAATCGCTTGAGTTTCGCTCTTCGCGGAAAGGTTTAATCATGCGGGTTTTTGTCACCGGTGGCGCAGGCTTTATCGGCAGTCACGTTTGTGAAAAGTTTCTGCAAGCTGGGCATCAAGTAACCGCTTTTGATAACTTGTCGCTCGGGCGTCGTGATCTTTTAAAGAGCTGCTTTGCCAATGCCGATTTTGAGTTTATTGAAGCGGATATCTTGGATCTGAAGCGTTTGACAACTGAGATGCAAAATCATGATCTAGTTTATCATTTGGCCGCCAATTCAGATATTTCTCAAGGTGCTAAGCAAACTGATATCGATCTGAAAAACGGCACTCTTGCGACTTACAATGTGCTTGAAGCCATGCGCCTCACGAAGGTTCAGCGGCTGATTTTTGCCTCGACTTCGGCGATTTATGGTGAGGCCTCGGTGAAACCGACTCCTGAGAATTATGGACCGCTCTATCCAATTTCATTTTATGGCGCGAGCAAACTGGCTTGTGAGGCGCTCTGTACGGCTTTTTCTCACAACTATGATTTGCAGATTTGGGCCTATCGTTTTGCCAATATCGTTGGCTCGCACTCCACGCACGGGGTGATTTATGATTTTATCGAGCGTCTTAAAAAAGAGCCAAAGCGACTGACGATCTTAGGTAACGGCACACAGAGAAAATCTTATCTGCATGTTTCTGATTGTGTGAAGGGCATGCAGTTTGGTTTTGAACATTCAGCCCAGGCCTTTCAGCTCTTTAATCTGGCAAGCGTTGGTGTCACTAATGTGCGCTTTATCGCCGAAGAAGTCACTAGGCAGATGAAAGCCGTCACTGCTGTGCAAGCGGAGTTGGTGTTCGGTGAAGGTGATCGCGGCTGGAAGGGTGATGTGGCCTATACGTATTTAGATGGCAAAGCCTTTCATGAACTCGGCTGGGAAGCGCAGCTGGACAGCGATGGCGCCGTTCGCCTGGCGATTTCTGAAATCATCAAGGAAAGGTGCCAGTGAAGCGTCAAGCCGTTATTCTCGCAGGAGGCCTGGGCACTCGCCTTCGGCCATTGACGGAGAAAATTCCAAAGCCAATGGTCGAAGTGGCGGGCCAGCCGTTTTTACATTGGCAGCTGCTCGATCTGAAAATGCAGGGCTACACGGATATTTTATTATTGGTGGCTTACCTTGGTGAGCAAATCGAGGCTTTTTTCGGGAATGGCTCACAACTCGGCATGAGTATTCAATATTCCTATGAATCTGAACCCATGGGCACCGGCGGAGCACTTCGCAATGCCTTGGCGCTATTGGAAGAGGATTTCTTGCTTCTCAATGGCGATAGTTTTTTAAAGGCGCCGCTAGATTCAATGGTGCGCATTTTTGAAACGTCGGACGTCGAGGCCCTGATTTCGGTTTATGATAATCGCGTGCCGGTTCCGGTGATCCCGAATGTTCAAATAAAGGAGAGAAAGGTCCTGGCCTATAAAAAAGATGCGGGCCTTGCGGCTGGCTTTGATATGATTGACTCCGGAATTTATGTCATGAAACGGCAGCTGATCGCGCGTTTTATTGAAAACCGCTATCTTTTAGAAAAACTCTGGCCGGACTTGATTAAAGACGGCAAGCTCGGTGCTTTTTTGGTTTCTGAACGGTTTTATGACATCGGCACGCCTGAGCGCTTGCAGGAATTCGAGGAGAAAGTTCGTGATTATTTCAAGAACCCCGTTTCGAATTAGTTTTTTAGGCGGCGGCACGGATTTGCCGTCGTACTACCAGGAAGAAGAAGGTGCGGTTCTTTCCTGCACCATCAATAAGTACATGCATATCACCGTCAATGACCGCTTTGATCAAAGCTATCGGCTTGCTTATAGTAAAACTGAAATCTGTGAGCGCCCGGCGCAGGTCGAACATAAAATCTTTCGCACGATCTTGCAAAAATACGAGACACTTTCGCGCGCGCGAAACGGCGGCCGCGGGCTCGAGATTTTGTCGATGGCGGATATTCCGGCAGGTACCGGACTGGGCAGTTCCAGCTCCTTTACCGTTGGCCTTTTACACGCGATGAAAGCTCATATCGGCACTTTTCAAAGTGCCGAACAACTCGCGCGTGAAGCCTCGCAAATTGAAATCGAAGAGCTCGGCGAGCCCATCGGCAAGCAAGACCAATATGCGGCAGCTTATGGCGGTTTACAGTTCATTCGCTTTCATCCCTCAGGTGAAGTGTCGGCTGATCCAGTGATTTGCACCCAGCAAAGCAAGGCCGAGCTGCAAGCCTCCATTGTGCTTTTTTACACCGGCATGACTCGTTCGGCCTCGCAAGTTCTGAGTGAGCAAAAGTCAAATACCGGTAAAAAACGCGAAACTCTCAGAGAAATGAAAAAACTGGCTGAGCGCGCGAAACAGACGCTGGAGCAGGGCCGGCCGATGCGCGAGTTCGGTGAAATCTTGGACCAGGGTTGGCAATTGAAAAAAACCCTGGCCTCTGGTATCTCTGCCCAGCAAATTGATGAGTGGTATGCGCGTGCCAAAAGTGCCGGCGCTTGGGGCGGCAAAATTCTTGGTGCCGGGGGCGGCGGATTTTTAATGATGCTCTGTGCGCCCGAGAAGCAGGCGCAGATGAAAGAGGCGCTCAAAGAACTTCGGGTGATTCCGGTGGAGCTTGAGAGCTGGGGCAGTAAAATAATTTTTGTTGGATAGGAGTGTTCAATGACCGCAGGTGAATTCGCAAATCAGTACCTGAAAGAAGTTTTGCCATTGTTTCAGGAATATCAGTCAGAAACCTTTCAAAAGGCCATGGCGGCCATGGTCC
>JAYVXN010000109.1:0-2332 GCA_043785085.1 Bdellovibrionales bacterium
GAGGCATCGAAGATTTCCCAGTTCCAATGTTCCGTCATTAAATGAATCTGAAAAAAGTTAATCGTAAAGGCCAGGCGATCCTTGAGAATACCGATAGGACTTGCGCCGATGCCAAAGTAGAAACCAGAGGGGGGTTCACGATAGAGATAGTTTTTTAAATTCGGATACGTTTCGATAAAAGGGACGGCATCTTGAGCTGCATTGGGTCCGGTTTTAGCTGCAGTCGGAGAGGGCAGAGGCACCTTAGGACTCTCGACCGGTGTGGCGCCGGGGGTCGAAGCCGGTGTCGGTGCCGAAGCCGGTGCCGGAGCTGGTTTCGAAGCCGGTGCCGGAGCTGGTTTCGAAGCCGGTGCCGGAGCTGGTTTCGAAGCCGGTGCCGGAGCTGGTTTCGAAGCCGGAGTTTGCTTCGGCGTCGGCTTGGGCCCAGCTGCCCAGACGCCTTGAGCGAACGCAAGAACCAAAGCGCAGATCAAATAGAATTTGATTTGATATTTCATCGCATGGCCGCCTGATTCTTAATTTGATTGAGGCAGGCATCTTTATGACCGCCCAGGGCGCTGGCCTTACTCAAATGAAATTGCGCTTCTGACGTCAGTCCCATATTTAAAACCGCACAGCCTAAAATTGCCGAAAACTCTTCACGGCTCTGCGGAAACGTGGCAATTCCATATACGGCCGTAGCGGCCGCGTGATTCCAGTATTTTGCATTAAGATAAGTTTCTGCAATATCAAAATACGGCTTCCACTCTTTGTGACTGGTAAACAATTTCTTTTGCTGTTCATCCGTATCGCCGGGACGTGGATCTGTGTTCGGTGGCGAAATGCGTCTCGGATTCCGCCAGCGCAAGGCTTCACTCAGTGACGGAAGCGCGCCCTTGAGGCAAGCGGCATTGATCGGAGCCACTAAGGAGCTGCTATTAATAATTGTGCGGCATTGCTGGCGATTTTTCTTAGCTACTGCCAGGCTCTCGGCTGCTTTTTGATTCAAAATCGGCGCCACTTCTTTATTGGCTTGCGCCGTTTGCTGCAGAAATTTGGCAAAGTTCTGGTAAGCCTGAGCGGTGGCCAGCGTCAGCATTATATCCAGACTCGGATCATTGCTGCCCTCGTAAGCCCTAAATGTCGCCAGGAGAGTCGCCAGATTTCGTGCACTCGGCTCAACCGAGGTCAAATTTGGCGGCATTTTTTGTAGCTCGAGAGCAAATCGTTGCAGAGAAAATTCAACTTTTGGCCAGCCACTCCATTTACACAAACTTGAACTCAGCGATGTTTGACAGCGCGAAGCGATTTTTTGCAGAACTGAAGACCGGAGATTATCAGGAGCTTTAAACTGTGCCGTATAAATAGCCACCCAGTCCTCGTCGGTGGACGCATTTGCGGCAAAATAGCTGAATAATCCAGCTGGAACTTCAACTGGTGACTCAAGCAAACTTCCGATTTCTTGCTGCAGACTTTTTTGCGTTTCAGGGCTCAGATTTGATAGCATTGGTTGTGAAACCAGGCGGTTCAACCGCGGCAGATCCCGAAGCATCAAACTCAGTTTTACGATTTTTTCAAATTGCGCTTGGCGCTGCGGAGCCGGAACTCTGGTGTCCGCTAGGGTTTTTTCCCAGATCGAGAGAGTTTGGTAGAAACGAGTGATCGCCAGGGTTTCATCTCCGGCCGAGTTCATGATATCGGCTCGTTTCTGCGCCTTGCTTTCAGACTTGGCCATGGCCGTCGCGGCCTTTAAGAACGTTTCAATATCTTTCTCTGATTTACTGCGGGCCAGGGCCTGTTCAAAAGCCGCCGAGCGCAAGCTGGTGTCGCCACTGCTCAAAGCCTGTTGCAGATAGCCTTTGCCTTGTGAAAAGACATCGTAGTTCTTCTGGTTTTTAACTTGCTCATCAAGTTGTTTCAGCGCCGCTTTTGAGCGCACTGTTTGCAGGCGGTCGCGTAGATCTTTGCGTAGTCGTAAGGAAAGCATTCTCTGGGTCCAAGTGAGAAGACCCGAGAAATCATTTCTGGTATTGAAGTAATAAAGAATCAAATCCGCTGCTGAATCGACTTCTTTCGCCTTCGGATAATTTTTCATAAATTGCAAAAGATCATCAAGGGCATGGTCGTAATAGCCCTGTTCATAAAAGGTCTTTGCTAATGTGAAGTTGAGAGAGGGGTCATCTTTTTGTTTTGCATCAAAGGCCTGATAGGTGCGAATTGCTTTAACTAACAAGCCCTTCGTGCGGAGCTGTTCGTAAAAGGCGGATTCCGAGGGTTTTTGCAGAGATAAAATTGCATTTTGAATCAGCGTGGTTTTTTGCACCGGCGGCCCAAACTCGCCTGAAAAAACTCG
>JAYVXN010000110.1:0-2325 GCA_043785085.1 Bdellovibrionales bacterium
TCGATTACAGGCTGGCTTGAGGAACGGCTCAAGTTGAAAGTTAACAAATCCAAGAGTGCTGTCGACTCAATCGGCAATCGCAAGTTTCTTGGATACTCGCCTTCGCGCAATTAAACGTGATTTCATTATAGATGAGATCAGGTCTGTGCCTGAGATTCCCTGGTCGCATCCGTTCATTGAGAGGGTGATTGGCACCTTTCGCTGAGAGTACCTGGATGAGACTCTGTTTTGGGGCGAGCGAGATCTGCAGCGCAAGCTTGAGAGTTTCGCTGTTTATTACAACGAGGCTCGTATTCACTTATCGCTTTTAGGTGAAACGCCAAAGAAATTAGGCAGTGGGGGCGTGGTCGCAAAGATCAACATTAACGACCATGCGTGGAAATCATATTGCAACGGTCGATTTTCAATTCCCATTGCTGCTTGAATTGGATCTTGGAGTACCACAGGCATTTTACGCAGCCTCCGCTTTCACCGCCACCTTGATTTTCAAAGCTGAGAGAATCTCAACCAACTTATCAATGGTCATGTGACCAAATTGACCAGAGAAAATTTTGGAAACTCGATCTTGGCTAAGACCGACAACCATGGAGGCTAATTTTCTCTGGCTGATATTATGGCCCTTACAAGACGACTTGATTGTATCAATCAGTTCAGTTTTGATTTTGAAAACTTGGTAATCAATACCCCAGTCTTTGGCTACTTCTTCCAGACTTTGTAACTTAATCTTTTCCTTTTTCATAATTCAATCCTCCGTACGCGATTGCGAATAACATCTTTGTCTTTTTCTAAAAGTTCTTGAGACTTTTTATGAAAGGCATAAAGAAAAACCAAATACCTACCTTGCGCTATCGTTGAGATTGCTCGCCAATTTCCTCGGTCAAACTCAGCTCTGATAATCCAGAGTTACGCAGTGTTGGCGGTACGAGACCTAGCAACAGACTATAGTGACTATGCATCGTCTGTGCCGCTCGTCCTGCCGATGGGAGCGGCGTTCGCGAAAGCCTATTTTTCAAAACTATTCTCATAGATAGAGATATTCAACAACGGCCATTTACCGGCAAATCTCGGCCAAGGCATGTAATAGAAATTTTTAAATCGAACGCCTTCAATCGCCACCAAGTTAATAGATGAAAGGGCCCAAAACCTATAGGTCAAGGCCACAGTGAGTTGAACTGCCGGGTCCCTTTTTTCAACGAGTTTCTCAAGAACCTCTACGTGATTGAGGTTGGCCTCTTCCTGAAGAGGCGCAAACCCTTGATTGGTGAATATGGTTGGTTGAGACGCACCTTCAAGCACTATTTCCAGGCGATTTCCGTTCAGTCTCGTTTTTATATCACCTTTGTAAATATCTTGGTTTTGACCTGACTCTTCAAACTCTTTTTGGCGCCTCGCTTCCCTGAAAAAATCAAGACTTGTTGGATTCAACATACCGACGGTCTGCACCTCAACGTGGGAATTGAAAAATGGTCTCAGGCAAAGTAAAACCACCGGAAAACAAGCTATGGTGACCAAAGGCAAAGCGAGCTTCCCGCCCATGAGGGCCAATATAGCTAACGCGACTATTGCGATGAAGTATCCTGCAGTTAGACCCCACGGGACTGAAGCATAAAACGCAGATAATACGAGTGTCCGGCAAATGCTCGCTACCGCAAGGATCGAAAGAAGGAGCAAAAGCTTTTGATTGGCCGTGATATCCGCTTGAAGAAACCCCAATTTAACACTAACAAGAATTGATCCAACGATGACCCCGAAAATAATTATTTCAAAAGCTCCTGGAGTGAACGGAAACGCCCATCTTAAAGTGAATTCATCCAAGCGTTAACCCTCCCAAACAGAGGCTCGGTGATTTGTGTACGAACAGTCCATTGCAAAATTGCTTCATGGATTATTAATAGGAAATCATGAAATCAATAGGGTGTCCATCAATCCAATGCCTTGCCGAGTGGGTCACAAATTTCGCTGGATTAATAGGCTCATAAGGCGGTAGCGCGGCCGGACAGAGGTCTGTGCTTTCATGAAACCTCCCGGCCCCGCGCCTCGAAAAAGAAGTCGTGACGTCAACACGTCACGTTTTCTTGGTGCGCCCGGTAGGACGCGAACCTAGGAAATGAAAAATTTTTGAGCACCCAATCAGGGGAAGCTCTAGCTGAGGACAAGGGTGCCTGTCGCGAGGCAGGATCTGGAGAAGGTCCGTACGGCAAAGCGCTATACCGAGGAACACAGATCAACGCATAAGAGGCAGTCCATCGGGGCAAGACGGCCAAGTACGTGATGAGCCCAATACTGATGCAGAACGCTTGCGACTGTAGATGCGGCGGTGATGAG
>JAYVXN010000111.1:0-2299 GCA_043785085.1 Bdellovibrionales bacterium
ACGCGCAGGCCCTTGGCAACCAAGGGTTTGATGAAATCAACAAGACCATCTTTATTAGAAACACTGATGAGTGCGTTTTTGAACATGGCTCAGCTCCCGCGAATATTTTGCGAGGAGCGTATCGAGAAAACAGATGCAAGGCCAGCTTAAAAGCGAAAATCGCTCACCCTGCCACGCTTCATTTTGTCATCAGATTTCTTGCTTAAAACGGCGACTTCGCCAGGAGAACTTTCAGATCGTCATTGGTGAGAAATACTCCGGCGCCCACAAAGGCCGAGCGATTACCAGCGGTCGAAACCAGATCCTCGCCGCCTCCGGTAACGTAAATTCCGCGAATCAAGTCGTAGCGACCTGAGGCACGAATTTTCAGGCTGGAGAAGTCAAAGGCTTCAAGTGACAAACGCAGTTTGCGTTTAAAAAGGAAGTAATCCAAGCCAACGCCACCGGTATTTTCAATGATTCCGCCCTTAGCAGTAAAGTCATAGAAATTCTTGGCGAACAAAGCATTAATTTTGACTTTGTTGTGAAAGCGCTTTTGATTAGTTGTCGTAACGGAAGTGCCGCCTGTGGTGATCGTTTCATCGGTGGTCTCGATCACACCTTTTGGATCATCGACCACGCCAATTTCATAATAGCGATCGAGGCCAGGTTGAATCGTCAGACCCAGAAAGCTTTTGGTCACGTTTCCATTCGCTAAATAATAGGAATGAAAATCGACGCTTGTTTGAATCTTGTTCGCCGCATCAAGATAACCATTAACTCCTTGAATGGCCGAATTGAGTTCATCGACTGTCGTTTCATCATTGATCAGCTTACCGATTGTACCTTCACCGCGATTGACCTTATCGGTAATTTCTTCGACGTTTTTCAAAGTCTTGTCGATTCGTTTCAAGCTGTGCAGCGCATCTTTCCACGCTGTCTTCAGCCCATCCGGACTATCATCGTTGACTAGGTCATCGAGCGTCGAGGTGATATCGTGAACATTGTCGATAATTTCGCCGACCTGTTCTTTTCGGTCGCGCGAAAGTTCGGCTAAATCGCCGCTGAGTTGCTCGATATTGTGAACGATTCGGCCGAGTGGTTTATCGGTATCGCCTTCAGTTGCAGATTTGATATTTTCCGCAACTGCACTTAAAGACTTGGTGATTTTGCTGACCTCACCAATCAGGCGATCTACGGAAGCCCGGTCATCGACGACCAAGATCTGCTCGCCATTTCGCAAAGGTGGATCGCGCGAATCGCCGGCGATCACTTCCACATGTTTGTCGCCGAGAATTCCGTTCGGACGAATTTCGATGCGCGCCGATTTGCTCAGAGGAATATCGGACTTTATAATCATGATGACTTTAGCTTCACCATTTTCCAGAAGCACATCTTTGATCACGCCAATATTAATGCCGGCCATTTTGACCTGGCTAGCCTTCACCAAACCTGAGGCATCGTCGATGAAAAACCAGGCCTCTTTGCTGGTGCCCATGTAGCTCGGGTCTTCACTGACTTTGAGAGACATAGTGGCAATCAACGCCGAGACAATCAGAACCAGTGCGCCAACTTTAAACTCTGGCATCCTAAGGAGGTTCATGATTTGTGAAATCCCTTAGAGACAAAGCGTTTCACCAGCTCAATATCAGAGGCCATAAACTCATCTGGTGTACCAAATAGAACAACTTTGCCTTGATCCATCATCGCCATTTTATCGGCAATTCGAAAGGCGGCGTATAGGTCGTGCGAAACGACCACGGATGTCGTACCTTGTCTTGATTTATGCGTACTCACAATTAAATTATCTACCATTTCGGTCAAAATTGGATCTAATCCGGTGGTTGGCTCATCGTAGATCAGCAATTCTGGATCTAGGGCTAAAGCTCGTGCCAAGCCGACCCGTTTGCGCATTCCACCGCTCAATTCATTCGGAAGTTTGCCGAAGTGCTTTTCGTCGAGGCCGGACTCAGTGAGTCGTTTCTTAGCAATTTCAATGATCCGCGGTTTGGTCAGATTTCGACGATGTTCGCGCAGGGGAAAGCAAACATTTTCTAGAGCGGTCATATCATCAAATAGCGCTGCATACTGAAAAAGCATGCCGTAGTGATTGCGAAATTTTGTCATCTGCGAGGAATTCATGGTACTGAGATCCTGGCCTAAGACCTTAACCTTGCCTGACGTGGGTTGGAGCAGACCCAAAATGTGTTTCAGCAAAACTGATTTACCGGTTCCTGAAAAGCCAATGACGACGGTAATCTGACCTTTCGGAATTTCCAAGTTAATGCCGTTCAGAACAAAATCATTGCCATCAAATGTC